>CAYVYD010000093.1:0-9052 GCA_964454415.1 uncultured Hyphomicrobiaceae bacterium
GAGCTCTTCGAGGCCACCGCCCGCGCGCTGGAGGGAGGCGACGCGGTGGGCTGGTTCTCGGGCCGCATGGAGTTCGGCCCGCGCGCGCTGGGCGGGCGCTCGATCCTCGGCGATCCACGCAACGCGGAGATGCAGAAGACCCTCAACCTCAGGATCAAATACCGCGAAAGCTTCCGGCCCTTCGCGCCCTCGGTGATCGGCGAGGAGGCGGGCGAGTATTTCGAGCTCGACCGGGCGAGCCCCTACATGCTGCTGGTCGCCGATGTGAAGAAGAGCCGCCGGCGGCCGATGAGCGCCGCCGAAGAGGCGCGCTTCGGCATCGACAAGCTCAACGTGCCGCGCTCGGACATCCCGGCCGTGACCCATGTGGACTATTCAGCCCGCATCCAGACCGTGCACGAGGAGACCAATCCCCGCTACTACGCCCTGCTCCAGGCCTTCAAGCGGCGGACGGGGTGCGCGGTGCTCGTCAACACCTCCTTCAACGTCCGCGGCGAGCCCATCGTCTGCACGCCGGAGGACGCCTTCCACTGCTTCATGGGGACCGAGATGGAGACCCTGGTGGTCGGCAACTGCCTGCTCGCCAAGGCCGACCAGGACCCCGCCCTCGCCCTCGACTACAAGGACCGCTTCGAGCTCGACTGAGACTCGGGCTTATTTGTTCTTGAAGTCGGGCCTGCGCTTCTCGATGAAGGCGGCCGCGCCCTCCTTCTGGTCCTGCGCCGCGAACAGCGCGAAGAATGTGCGCCGCTCGAAGCGCACGCCCTCGGCGAGCGTCGTCTCGTAGGCCCGGTTGACCGCCTCCTTGGCGAGCAGGACCGAAGGCAGCGACATCGCCGCTATCGTCTCCGCCGCCTTGAGCGCCTCCTCCATCAGCTTGTCCGCCGGCACCACGCGGGCCACCAGCCCGCTCCTCTCGGCCTCCTCCGCCTCCATGCGCCGCCCGGTGAGGCACATCTCCATCGCCTTCGACTTGCCCACCGCGCGCGTCAGCCGCTGGGTGCCGCCGGCGCCCGGAATCAGCCCCAGATTGATCTCGGGCTGGCCGAACACCGCCGTGTCGGCGGCGATGATGAAGTCGCACATCATGGCGAGCTCGCAGCCCCCGCCGAGCGCGAAACCCGCCACCGCCGCGATCACCGGCTTGCGGGCGCGGGAGACCTTCTCCCAGTCGGCCAGAAAATCGCTCACATAGGCTTCGACGAAACTCTTGCTGGCCATCTCCTTGATGTCGGCGCCGGCGGCGAAGGCACGCTCGCTTCCCGTGATCACCACGCAGCCGATCCCTTGGTCCGCCTCGAAGGCGTCGACCGCCTCGCCCAACTCGCCGATCAGCGCGCCGTTGAGCGCGTTGAGCGCGTCGGGCCTGTTGAGGGTAATGAGCCCCACCTTGCCCTTGGTCTCTACGATGATGTTGTCGTACGCCATGACGGCCCCCGTGTTTGAATGGATCCATGAAGCTTGGTTCAGCGCTGGCACTGCGCGCAGAAGAAGGTCGAGCGGCCGCTCTGGACGATGCGGCGGATCTTGCCGCCGCAGGCGGCGCGCGGGCAACTTTGCCCGGCCCGGCCATAGACTGCAAACGAATGTTGGAAATAGCCGAGCGAGCCGTCGGCGTGCTGATAGTCGCGCAGCGACGAGCCGCCGGCGGCGATCGCGTCCTCGAGCACCGACTTGATCGCCTCGACGACGCGGTGGGCGCGCGCGGTGGGCGCACCCGAACGCCGCGCCAGGCTCGCCGCCCCCCGGCGCGGCGAGAGCCCGGCCCGGTGCAGCGCCTCGCACACATAGATGTTGCCGAGCCCGGCAATCAGCCGCTGATCCAATAGCGCCGCCTTGAGGCTGGTGTGTTTTCCGGCGAAGGCGCGCGCGATGAAGTCGGGCGAGAGCGCCCCGCTCAGGGGCTCGACGCCAAGGTCGCGGAAGAGCTTGTGGCCCTCGAGCGCGCGCGCCTCGATCAGCGTCATGTAGCCGAAGCGGCGGGCGTCGTTATAGACGACGCGCGCCCCGTTGCTCATGTGGAAGACGACGTGATCGTGGGTGGCGCCAAGCGGTGCATCGTGGACGAAGCGGCCGGGCCGCCTGATCTCCCCCGCCCGGTCGATGGTGAACCGTCCGCTCATGCCGAGATGCATGGCGAGCACCTCGCCGCTGTCGAGCTCGCCGAGCAGATATTTGGCGCGGCGCCCCAGCGCCTGGACGCGGGCGCCCTCGAGCCGTTCTGCGAAGCGTTCGGGCAGCGGAAAGCGCAGATCCCGCCGCCGCTGCTCGACCCGCTCGAACCGGGCGCCGACCAGCGCGTCCTCCAGACCTTTGCGGACCGTTTCGACCTCCGGCAGTTCGGGCATCGGCTCCTCGGGAAACCATATGCGGGAAAACCCGCGCCTCGGGCGTGGCGAACAATAGCCTCCCCATGACGCCTGCGCTATTGTCGCGGCCATGGGTGACCCTAGCCGGCACGGCCCCCGCGGCGGCGGAACGGCCTTCAATCTCTCGGCGCTCACCGGCGACGAGCGCCGGGGGCTGGTCGAGGGCGTCTTCGCGCGCGTCGCCGAGCGCTACGACCTGATGAACGATTTGATGTCGGGCGGCCTCCACCGGCTGTGGAAGGACGACCTTATCGCCTGGCTGGCGCCGCCCAAATCGGCCAAGCCCTACCGCTTGATAGACGTGGCGGGCGGCACCGGCGACGTCGCCGAGCGCTTTCTCAAGGCCGGCGGTGCCGCCTGTGAGGCGGTGATCTGCGACCTCTCGGCCGAGATGCTCGCCGTTGGCCGGCGCCGAGCCGAACGCAAAGGCCTGCAAAGGCTGCGTTTCGTCCGCGCCAACGCCGAGGCGCTGCCCTTGAAAAGCGGCTGCGCCGACGCCTATACGATCGCCTTCGGCATCCGCAATGTGAGCGACCGCGGCCGCGCGCTCGCCGAGGCCTACCGGGTGCTGAAGCCCGGGGGGCGGCTGCTGGTGCTCGAATTTTCGCAGGCCGAGGTGCCGATTCTGGATACGCTCTACGAACGCTATTCCGACACCGCCATCCCGGCGTTGGGCGCTGCGGTGGCGGGCGATGCCGCCTCCTACCGCTATCTGGTCGAGAGCATCCGCGAGTTCCCCGACCAGGAGGCCTTCGCCGGGTTGATCGCCAAGGCCGGTTTCGGCCAGGTCAAGTACCGCAATCTGAGCGGCGGCATCGCGGCCATCCATTCGGCCTGGCGGATCTAGAGCAGGTTCAATGAATTCCGTGTCAATTCTGTTTTCGATTGGCGTTGGCGATCCGGCATCGAGCCGGGCGCGGCGCGATGCTCACCCGTCGGGCAAGCCCGGTTCGGCGGCAGGCGCCCGCCGATCGGAAACCCATGCGGGACAGGCGATTTTGCGCCGCGTCGGAATGGCTCGGAATTCATTGAAACTGCTCTAGGATCGGGAGGAAGCTTGGTGTTCGGCGCCATATCGAACATGGTGAGGCTGGCCCATGCGGGCCTGGTGCTGGCGCGGCACGGCGCCCGGGTGATCCCAGAGGACCTCGCGCTTCCCGAGCCGGTCCAGCTGTTCAAGCGCGTCTGGCCCAAGGGGGGCGGCAAGGCCGGCAGGCGCCACACCAATGGCAACGAGGCGCGGCTAGCCGCCGCGCTCACCTCGCTGGGGCCCAGCTACGTCAAGCTCGGGCAGTTCCTCGCCACCCGCGACGACATCGTCGGGCGCGAGCTCGCCCGCGATCTCTCGCGCCTTCAGGACCGCCTGCCGCCCTTTTCGAGCGCCGAGGCCGAACGCGCCATCGAGAAGGCCCTCGGCGCCAAGATCTCGGACCTGTTCGTCGAGTTCGGCCCCCCCGTGGCCGCCGCCTCGATCGCCCAGGTGCACCGGGCCAAGGCCCGCGACGCCTCCGGCCACGTCCGCGACGTCGCCGTCAAGA
This sequence comes from uncultured Hyphomicrobiaceae bacterium, assembly GCA_964454415.1. GTDB lineage: Bacteria > Pseudomonadota > Alphaproteobacteria > Rhizobiales > Methyloligellaceae > JAJFHN01. The sequence goes on from CAYVYD010000093.1 coordinate 3,908, forward strand.
TCCTGCGGCCCCGCGTCGAGGCGCGCTTCGGCAAGGATCTCGAAAGCTATTACTTCGCCGCCCACGCCATCGAGCGCCTGCATCCGCCCTCGCGCCGCCTGCGCCCGGTGGCGGTCGTCGACACGCTGGCCAAATCGGTGGCGATCGAGATGGATTTGCGCATGGAGGCGGCCGCCATATCGGAGATGGCCGAGAACATCGCCGGCGACGAGGGCTTCCGCGTCCCCAAGGTCGATTGGTCGCGCAGCGCCAGGCGCGTGCTGACGCTGGAGTGGATCGAAGGCATCCCGCTTTCCGACCACGCCGCGCTGAAGGCCGCCGGTCACGACCTGGAGCGCCTGGGCGACATCCTTATCCAGAGCTTCCTGCGCCACGCCATGCGCGACGGCTTCTTCCACGCCGACATGCATCCGGGCAACCTGTTCGTCGATGTCGAGGGCAATATCGTCGCCGTCGACTTCGGCATCATGGGGCGCTTGACCAAGCTCGATCGCCGGTTTCTCGCCGAGATCCTCTACGGCTTCATCACCCGCGACTACCGGCGGGTCTCCGAGGTTCACTTCGAGGCGGGCTACGTGCCGCGCAAGCACTCGATCGACCAGTTCGCCCAGGCGCTGCGCGCCATCGGCGAACCGCTGATGGACCGCACCGCCGAGGAGATCTCGATGGCCCAGCTGCTGGGCCAGCTTCTGCAATATACGGAAGTCTTCGACATGCAGACCCAGCCCCAGCTCATCCTGCTGCAGAAGACCATGGTCGTGGTCGAGGGCGTCGCCCGCGCCCTCAACCCCAAGCTCAACATCTGGAAGACTTCGGAGCCCGTGGTGCGCGCCTGGATCGAGAACGAGACCGGGGCCGAGGCGCGGATCACCGAAGCCGCCGAAGGGGCCGTCAGCGTCGGCCACTTCATCGGCGAGATCCCGCGGCTCCTGAACGAGGCCGAACGCGCCGCCGGCGCCTTCGCCGACATGGCCGAGGACGGGCTGCGGCTCGATTCCTACACCATCGACCGCCTCGCCGAGGCCCAGTCCCGGCGCAACCGCTTCTCCCGCGTCGCCATTTGGCTGGCGGCGATCTCGCTGGCGGTGATCGCCTACTCGCTGCTCGGCTAGGCCGCGCGGCTTGATTAAGAATTACATTTTATGTAATTTTCTGCCATGAAACTTTCAGACTGGCTCAATGACGCTGGAACCCGCGCCCGCGATTTCGCCAAGGCGGTGGGCACCACCGAAGCCACCATCAGCCGCTTGAGGCATGGGAACGCAAAGCCTTCGCTCGACCTCGCCCAGCGCATCGCCGAGGCGACCGGCGGCGCGGTCACGGCAAACGATTTCATGGAAGGTAAGAGCGAGTCCACGCACCGCGGCGCCACGCGGGACCCCGCCGCCGCGGGCGGGAGCCTCGCGGGCAGGCGCGTGCTGCTCGTCATCGGCGGCGGCATCGCCGCCTACAAGGCGCTCGACCTCATCCGCCGCCTCCGCGAGCGGCGGGCGCGGGTGCGCGTGGTGCTGACCCGCGCCGCCCGCGAGTTCGTCACGCCGCTATCGGCCGGGGCGCTCGCCGGCGAGCAGGCCTATGGCGAGCTCTTCGATTTGAAGGACGAGGCCGAGATCGGCCACATCCGCCTGGCGCGCGAGGCCGACCTCGTCGTCGTGGCTCCCGCCACCGCCTCGCTGATGGCGAGAATTGCCGCGGGGCTGGCCGACGATCTGGCGGGTGCGGTGCTGCTGGCGACGGGCGCGCCGCTGCTGCTGGCCCCCGCCATGAACCCCTTCATGTGGTACCACGCCGCGACCAGGCGCAACGTCGCCCGGTTGATCGGCGACGGCGCGGCGCTGGTCGGGCCCAATGAGGGCGAGATGGCCGAAGCCGGCGAATGGGGCCTCGGCCGCATGGCCGAGGTGCCCGAGATCCTGGCCGCCGCCGAGGCGGCGCTCGGCGCCGGCGGCGGACCGCTCTCGGGAGCCCACGTGCTTGTCACCTCGGGCCCGACCCGCGAGCCGCTCGATCCCGTGCGCTACATCGCCAACCGCTCCTCCGGGCGCCAGGGCCACGCCATCGCCGCCGCCGCTCAGCGCCTAGGCGCCCGGGTGACGCTGGTGAGCGGGCCGACCAACCAACCCGACCCGCCGGGCGTGGAGATGCGCCGCGTCGAGACGGCGGACGAGATGATGGCGGCGGTAGCCGCCGCGCTTCCCGCCGACATCGCCGTCTGCGCCGCCGCCGTCGCCGACTGGAAGGCGGCCGCGCCCAGCAGCCAGAAGATCAAGAAGAAGGCCTCCCCCGCCGCGCTCACCCTCGAGCTCGAACGCAACCCCGACATTCTGGCCACCCTGTCGCAGGCCTCCCCCCGCCGCCCGCGTCTGGTCATCGGCTTCGCGGCCGAGACCGAGAACGTGGTCGAGAACGCTCGTGAGAAGCGCCGCACCAAGGGCTGCGACTGGATCGTCGCCAACGACGTCTCGCCCGAAACCGGCGTCATGGGGGGCGCGGCCAACACCGTCCACATCGTCACCGAGGAGGGCGCCGAGGCGTGGCCCTCCATGGCCAAGATAGAAGTGGCCGACCGGCTGATGCGCCGCGCCGCCCGCGAACTCGGCGCGCGCGCCGAGGCCGCCGCCTAGACCCCTATGCGGGAGCCGGTCCAAATTCGTCTGGAGGTGCTGCCCCACGGCGAAGGCCTGCCGCTGCCCGCCTATCAGACGGCGGGTGCGGCCGGTCTGGACATGACGGCGGCACTTGCCGATGATGCGCCCTTGACCATCAAGCCGGGCGACCGGGCGCTGGTGCCGACGGGCGTCAGGATTGAGCTGCCCGAGGGTTACGAAGGCCAAATCCGGCCGCGCTCGGGACTGGCGCTCGATCACGGTGTCACGGTGCTGAACGCGCCCGGCACCGTCGACAGCGACTACCGCGGCGAAGTGATGGCGCTGCTGGTCAATCTGGGGAGCGCGCCCCACACCATCCGCCGCGGCGACCGCGTCGCCCAGTTCGTGGTCCAAGGGGTGGCGCGGGCCGAGCTCCTAGTGGTCGAGGAACTTGAGGAAAGCGGCCGCGGCGAGGGCGGCTTCGGCTCGACCGGCTAAGCCCATTGGGAACGCAGATGAAGCTGACGGCAGAGGAAATCGAGCGCTACAAGCGCCACCTGGTGCTCAAGGAAGTGGGCGGCGAGGGGCAGCAGAGGCTCAAGGCCTCGCGCGTCCTGGTGGTGGGCGCGGGCGGCCTCGGCTCGCCCCTTCTGCTCTACCTGGCGGCGGCGGGCGTCGGCACCGTCGGCGTCGTCGACGACGACCGCGTCTCCCTGGACAACCTGCAGCGGCAGGTGGTCCACGACACCGCCCGCGTGGGCGCGCTCAAGACCGAGAGCGCGGCCGAGGCGGTTGCCCGCGTCAATCCCCTCGTGAAGGTGGTTCAACACGCCGAGCGGCTCGAGGCCGACAACGCGCTCGAGATCATCTCCGGCTACGACGTCGTCGCCGACGGCTCGGACAATTTCGCCACCCGCTACCTGGTAAACGACGCCTGCTATTTCGCCAGGAAGCCGCTGGTCTTCGCCGCCCTCGGCCCCTTCGACGGCTATCTCTCGACCTTCCGCGCCTTCGAGACCGGCGCCGACGGCAACCCCAAGCCCTGCTACCGCTGCATCTTCCCCGAGGCGCCGCCCGAGGGCACCGTCGCCAATTGCGCCGAGGTAGGCGTACTGGGCGCCGTCGCCGGCGTGCTGGGCACGCTCCAGGCGGTCGAGGTCTTGAAGGAGTTGACCGGTGCCGGGGACTCGCTTGCGGGCCGGCTTTTGATCTACGACGCCAAGGCGACCCGGTTCCAGACCGTGGAGATCGCCTGGGATCCGAACAACCCGCTCACCGGCGACAGCCCCACCATCACCGACCTTTCGGTCCACAAGGGCAAGGGCGGCGTCCGCGCGGCGTGAGGATGACCGGGCGGCCGCGCGCGGCAACCGCCCGGTCGCATCGAAGCGCCTGCGTTACCAGCAGATCCAAACGCCGCCCACCCGGGCGCAGTTGTGGTGCGGACGGTGGTGGCCGCGATGGACCCGGCGCGGGTGCACCGGCCGGCAGAACCGCCCGACGTGGCGGTGCCATCTGACTGCGCCCCATTGCGGCACCCAATGGCGCTCCCAGTCGCGGTGGCAGCCGAGCACCAGAATCGGCGCGTTCGGGTTGTCGCGCCCGGCAACGGTCCTGGACAGGGCTCCGGCGTCGGTGACCGGCGCTGCCTTGATGGCCGTACCCGACAGCCCCATTGCGATCACCGCCAGGGCCAGCGCGAATGCACGTCGGTAGATCATCGATGTTTCTCCATGGCTTAGGACTGGGCCGGTCTCCCGGCTGCCCCAGTCAAGCCGTCCCGTTTCCGGCGAATCGAAGCGGGACCGCTGCCGCCCGCGTAGGCGATGATCGCACATAAACTGCGGCATTTTTTGGGTTGGAGGAGCGCGCCCTCCGGGCGGGCTCAGAACATCGCCTGATGCACCCGGTCGGGCGGGGCGTGGCCGTCGAGGAAGGTCTTGATGTTGATGATCACCTTCTCGCCCATGTCGATGCGGCCCTCGATGGTGGCCGAGCCCATATGCGGGAGCACCACCACCCGGTCGCTCCGCAGGAATTTGGGGTTCACGGCGGGCTCGTGCTCGAACACGTCGAGGCCGGCGCCGGCGATCTCCTCGGCCTCGATCATCCGCGCCAGGGCGTTCTCGTCGATCACCTCGCCGCGGGCGGTGTTGACGACATAGGCGGTGGGCTTGAGCAGCTTCAGCCGCCGGGCCGAGAGCAGATGATAGGTGGCTGGCGTGTGCGGACAATTGACCGAGATGATGTCCATGCGCGCCAGCATCTGATCGAGGCTCTCCCAATAGGTCGCCTCCAGATCCTTTTCGATCTCGTCGGCGACGGGGCGCCGGTTGTGGTAGTGGATCTGCAGCCCGAAGGGCCGCGCCCGGCGCGCCACCGCCTGACCGATGCGCCCCATGCCGACGATGCCGAGCCGCTTGCCGGTGATCCGGTGGCCGAGCATCCAGGTTGGCGACCAGCCCTCCCATTTGGCGCCTTCGCGCTTGAGGAAGGCGGTGCCCTCGGCGAGCCGGCGCGGCACCGCGAGGATCAGCGCCATGGTCATGTCGGCGGT
>CAYVYD010000094.1:0-9044 GCA_964454415.1 uncultured Hyphomicrobiaceae bacterium
CCGGACCACGGCCGGTACCCCTTATCGGCCGATTGCGCTGCGCGAACTCTCTGGCGCGTAGCTTTTCCGAAACGTTGCCGTCGTCCTCGGGACGAACTTCGCGGCCATCATAGGTTTCGACCCCGCCGCGCTCGCCAATCCATGCCTCTCGCGAGCGTGCCAAACCCCGCTCAACGTCAATTTGAGCCTGCGGGTCCGTGTAGGGGCCTGAGGTGTCATAGACCCAGAAAGCCTCTTCGCCCGACCCTTCGCTCAACGCGATTGCGCGGAAGGGAACGCGCACGTCATCCCCATCCGACGGGCTCGAATAGACCTTCGTGCCCGCTGAAAATGGACCCGTTGTCACGCGCGGTGGCTGCAAATGCTTATCGTGAAGGTTCATTGATCAGCTGCCCTTGTCGATTTCCTCACGGGGTTCTCAGACCGCGTAGCCGAAATATGCGAGAACCGCGCCTACTGCGATCATTACCACACCGCCCCCCCTCATGGTTCCCAGGTTGTCGACGAATCGCGATCCGATCCTGGCAACCAGCTTTGGATAGATCATGCGGAAGATCCCGCCGATGATGCCGAGCCATCCAAACACGGTGATGATAAGCGTCCAGTCCAATACCCATCGATTGTGAGCGTTGACGACGGCGAGACCGGTGACCAGCACGAGTATTCCCGCAAAATATATCAAGGCGTCGTTCTTGAGGTATTCCTTGGCCATGTCGCGGTACCCTTGCGTGTTGAGCAACATTCCCGCGCCGGCCACGAGCAGGGATGGCCCCATCAACTTCGCTATCAAGATGGATGGTTCCATTCCAGCTGGCTCCTTCTTAGTTCCCACGGATAGTTGCCATTGGAATTCCCTCTGTCCCGGGCAATGGGCACGGGCATTGGGCTGGGCAAAGGCATGGATCGTGAATGTCGAAATTGTTCCGCTCCCTTCGCCGGTATGATCCGGATCAGGTTCTAAGGGTGGTTGCGCGGGCATTAGCGCAATCTCAGCCGGCTGCCGCCAGCCCCCCTCGGAACTGCATCATATCAAATTTTATGTGGTGGTGACGGGCAGGCTCGGCAAGATGGCGATGGGCGATCCAGTGGCGTAACCTGTCACTTATCGATTACCTTTTCAAAAATCCGTTTGGTGGCTCTTCACGAGACTGCCATGTTTTCGTGAAATCGATCGGAAACCAAACGGTTGAGGACTCTGCTATGCGTTTTTCGGTCAAGTGTGTTTGTGTTGCTTTTTTAGCGGGTCTCGTTCCAGCGGTCGCATTCGCGGGAGGTTATCGTGGCCCGGAGCCAGAACATTGGGGGGAACGGTATGGCTGCTACGTCACCTTCTTCAAGTACCGCGACGGTCGCGGACCCGAGTTGACGCGTTTCGGACCCGAGCAGGTTTATGATCTGGACGATCTGCATTACCGGCACGGTGAGGACTTGGATGGCGACGTATTGTCGGTTGCCACGGGCCCCGGCACTTGGATCGAGCTGTTCGATCACACGGGATTTAGGGTTTCGCTCTATCGGATAGGACCGGACAGCGCCGTCAATTTACGGTCCAAAATCGTCGACAGCTATCAGCTTCACTGCCGCCCGCCCTATCATTGGTAGAGCGGCGGTCAGCCGGGCTGACCGCCGTACCGATGGCCGCGGATCATCCGTTTCATGACGGAAGGGGCGGCTCTTGAGATGTCTGACCGACCCGGTCAGCCGCAGATCCGCGCACCCGACGTGCAAACGGCCGGAGAGATAACGCCTTCCCAGCAAATGGTATAGGCGGTGTTGGTTTGTAAATCGGGCTTCAAATAGAGCGTCCCGGCCACTTTAGACCGCCAATAAGGGTTGGGCGGTGCCTTGGCAGGTGTAACCGACATACTCCTCCAGCCGTGCTCTCTCTTGAACTGGACAATGTATTCGCTCAGGGCGTCTCTCGACCGTACGACGGCCTGGGATTTTGTGAATCCATCGGCGGTGCCGGAAACGAGGCTGCAGCTACGCGCTTGGCTCGTGTCGGTCGCAGTTGTCTGGATCGCCAACGCCAAAGCAGCTATGGCTGCAAAACGCAAAATCCACGTCATACCGGTAATCTCCTGATCGCAACCTTTATCATTGGCAGGTGCGCAATCATGCCGCTCCCTCGACTCGTTGCCTAGTCCAATCGATGGAAAAAACAGTCCCTGCGCTCTCCGTTGCACACAACCTTTCCAGATGTGGTATCCGCGGTGGATTGTAAGGCGGCAATGTTACATCGAGACACGTCAATGACGCGACGCATCGTTCTCGTGACAGGGGCGTCGAGCGGCATCGGAGCCGCCACTGCCGAAAGGTTTTCGCGCCGGGGCGCACGCGTCGTGCTCGTCGCCCGGAATGCCTCGCGCTTGGCCGATGTCGCGCGGAAAATCTCCAAGCGCGACGGCGATTCGCACCCCTATGCGGCCGATCTCTCGTCCGCGGACGAAGTCGCGGACGTCGCCGAACGCATCACCGCGGAAGTCGGCGTTCCCGACGTGATCGTCAACAACGCGGGCGCCGGCCGTTGGGCGCCACTGGCCGAGACGTCGGCCGATGAGCTTCGTCAGATGATCGATGTGCCGTTGATGGCCGCGCTTTATGTCACGCGGTCGTTCCTGCCCGGGATGATCGAACGGCGGAGCGGATCGATCGTTTGCGTCACGTCCCCCGCCTCGTTCCTCGCCTGGAGCGACGCGTGCGGCTACATCGTCGCCCGGCGCGGTCTCAAGGGCTTTTGCGACGCCCTGCGCCTCGAGGTGAAACCCGCCCACCTTCACGTCGCCCTCGTCGTTCTGGGTGCCGTCGATACGCCCTACTGGTCGAACAATCCCGGAAGCCGCGTCGCCATCCCCACGACGCATCCCGTTTTGATGCCCAAATTGACCGCCGAGGATGCGGCGACGGCAATCGAACGCGCGGTCGATCGGCGGCGGCGAATGGTCGTCGAACCTCCGATCTTTCGTCTTCTGTTCGCGCTCAATGCGATTGCCCCGCGGCTCGTGGAACGGGGCATGCGAGTCGCGGCAAAGTTTGCCAAGCGGGTTCGCTGATTGGCCAAGGATACCTTACGACGCCTGGGTGATTTCTCCCAACGCCGAGCCCTGCTCCCGCCCGGCTTTCTTGACTGTCGGGGAGGGCGGCGTCGCGTCGCGCGGCGCAACAAAAGGCAAATGGGCGCAGGTGCCGAACCGCTCCAGAAGACGCTTGATGTAGCTGCGATAGCGATAGTGCTGAACTTCGAATTTATGCCACGCCGTATCCCGGTAAGCGATGCCGTGGCCAACGTCCGGCTCGGCATCGGCTTTGAGATCGTGGAACCATCGCGCCTTGGCCGCATCGCGCTCCATCGCGACGATGAAGGATGCGATGAGCCGGGCCTGATAGTCGACCAACTGCCAGACGCCGCCCTCGGCCGGCTCCATCAGCCCCATGACGAACAGATTGTCCAGGTCGCGGTGAAAGGCGTGGAGGAAGAGCTTCGAACGGCCGTCGGGATGCAGGATGAGGCCTTCGTCTATGAACGGGAAACGGACGCGGAATCCGGTGGCGTAGATGACCAGATCGGCCTCCTCCTCGCTACCGTCCTCGAAGATCACGCGGGAGCCGTCGAAGCGTGAGATCGCCGGCTTGGGGATGATGCGTCCGTGAGCGATGTGATCGAGATAGGTTGAAGCCGCCGTCGGGTGCGCTTCGAATAGCTTGTGATCGGGGTCGGGTAGTCCGTAATTCTTATGCGGTCCGAAAATAACCTTGAGGCCCATGGTATAGAGCCAGCGCAGGAACGCGCGCGGCACCGGCCAACGGCTCGTCAGATCGACGAAGACGTCCATGGGACGGCCGAAGATGAGCTTTGGAAAGAAATAGTAGCTGCGCCGCATGCTGTGGATGGCGCGCTCGGAATCTGTTGCGGCATCGCAGGCGATATCGGCGCCGGAATTGCCCGCACCGACGACGACAACCCGTTTTCCCTTGAGCTGATCCCGCCGTTTGACGGCATGGGAATGCAGGATTACGCCATCGAATTTCCCGGGATGGTCGGGAAGATTTGACTCCCAATGATGACCATTGGCGATCACGACGCCGCTGTAGGAGCGGGGTTCGCTTTCGCCGGAGATCGCGACCTGCCATCCGTCTCCTGCTTGTTCGAGCCGCTCGACCTCGGTATTGAAAGTGATGTGGTCGCGAAGATCGAACGCCGATGCATATGCCTGCAAGTAGGCCTGGGCCTGGCCGCGGCTCATATATTGCGGATAGGCCTCAGGCATCGGAAAGTCCGTGTAGCGGGATAGCTTTCGCGAGGAGTTGAAGAAGGTCGTCTCGTAGACGGCGTGCGGGCTTTCCGGATTCCAAATGCCCCCGATGTCCGTCTCGCGCTCGAAACAATCGAACGGGATCCCGCGCTCCTTGAAGGTCTTCGCGGCTGCTAGACCCGAGGCGCCGGCGCCGATGATGCAAAAGCGCTTTGATCGCTGATTGGTCGCCATCGATAATCCGAAACTGCGGCGGGGTTCTGGATCAACCGTGCGGGATCATTATCACGGATTACGCCTTGCGCCACGCCGAAGAAGCTCGGTCGGAATTGCCGAACCGCATCTTCTTCACCCGTCACTTTCTGATATGGTGCGCCGCCCTCGGCCAATGAGCCAGGTCAATTTAGACGAAAATTCGGCTGATAGGGTCCCGCCACTTCGACGCAAATTACGAGATCGACTCACATGGACATTAAAACCGACGCCGTGGTGACCAACTGGGACGGCACCTGGACCTACCGGCCGGCAGTGATCGTCAAGCCCGAAACCGTCGAAGATATCGTCGAAGTTCTCACCAATGTCGAGCATTACCCCTCGCCCGTGCGGCCGGCCGGTTGCAGACATTCGACCGCGCGGATGAACGGCGACGACGGCGGCACGATCATCGACATGACGGGCATGAACAAAATTCTCGAGATCAAGCCCGACCGCGTCACCGTACAGGCGGGTGTCGAACACATCGACCTCTCCCGCGAGCTCAGGCGGCATGGCCTACAGCTTCACATCACAACGGAGATCGGCAATACGACGCTCGCCGCCATGGCTTGCTCCGCCAGCAAGGACGCCTCCTTTCCCGGCGAGCACGGCCAGATCAACTCCTATGTGACGGGCGTCAAGTTGGTTACGCCGAAGGGCGAAATCCGCGAGGTCACGGCGGAAAAGAACCCGGAGGAAATGCGCCTGCTGCGGTCGAGCTACGGCCTCGTGGGGATCGTCTTCGAGGTCACCATTAGATGTATGGCGACCCAGGCGATTGCCGTGCGTCACGTCGACCTCTCCTTCGAGGAGTTCAAGGCCAGACTGCCCGAGTGGGACCGCGAGGGCTATTCGGTGATGTATTACATATTTCCCTATGTCCGGCGGATCGTGGCTGAGTTGCGCCGATTCAATCCCGGCGTGAAACCCAAGGCGCGGCGGATCTGGACCTACCGCAATCGCTTCTGGCGCAAATACGGGCCCGCCATATCGCTGCGCATCAAGCGCCTCACGGTCAATCCCTGGCTTCGCGACAGGCTGATGGATCTCAGCGATTACATGCTGCGGAAGGCGGGCGTCTTGTTGATACACAGCTCCCGGAGCTGGCCGCATGCGCAGACGATCAACTATCCGCGCAACCCCGGCGACAAGAAATACATCTTCAGCATGTGGGCATTCGACGAGAAAAACTATTTCGAGATCCTCGATCGATATTTCGATTTCTGCGAGGATCATCGCCAAAAAACGGGCTATCGGACCGACATTCCCCATGTGGGCTACCGGATCTCCCAGGACGACGGCTCGCTATTGTCCTACTCGCGCAGCGGTATGACCATGAGCATCGATCCGGCCTCCACGGGGGGACCGGAATGGGAGGAGTTCCTGCGCGCATATAACGAGTTCTGCTCGAGGGAGGGGGGCATTCCGCTCTTCAATCAAACGCCCTTCCTGACGCCGGAGCAGGCTCGCAAGGCATTTGGCAGCCGGCTCGACGAGCTCGAAGCCTATCGGCGCAAATGGGATCCCGATGAGCGCCTGCTCGACAGCCACTTCCGGAGCTTCCTCCAGGGCAGCTAGGGCCAAGCCGCTGCAAGCGGTTCAATCGCCCATGAAGGCGCGGCGCAGCAGCCAGAACAAAAGCCTGTTCGGCAGCAGTCTGATCGCCTTGAAGAAGACGGCGACTCGTCCCGGAAAGGCGACCTCGAAGCCTCCCTTCTCGAGCCCCTCGATGATGCGCCGCGCCGCCTTGGTCGGCTTCATGATGAAATATTTGGGCCGGTCGTAGCTGGCGTTGAGCGGTGTGTCGACGAAGCCCGGATTGATCAGCGTCACGTCGATGCCGTGGGGGGCAAGGTCGAGCACGAGGCCCTGGGCGAGGTTGATCACATAGGCCTTGCTGGCGCCGTAAGCGCCGCTTTCGGGCAATCCGGTGTAACCGAAAAGCGATCCCATGATCGCCAAGTGGCCGGCGCGGCGGGCTACCATCGACGGCAATACGGCGGCGATGGTATTGGCGACACCATCGACGTTGACCGCATTGGTGCGTTGAATGCCGCCGAGATCCAGTTTGGCGACGTCGAACGGCGCGTAGACGCCGGCGCTGGGAATGACCAGATCGATCGGCCCCAGATCTTGCTCTATCCTCCGGGCGACGGCCTCCAGCGCCTTGGCATCGGTCACGTCGGCCGGATAGGCGAAGATCGCATGGTTTTGCTTTGCTAGTTGATCGAGATCGCCGGCCCTTCGGGCCGTGGCCGCAACCTTGACGCCCCTCCCGGCAAGCTGCAGCGCCAGCTCACGCCCGATGCCCCCGGTGGCGCCGGTAATCCAGCATACCTTCCATTTCGGCTGTCCGGACAAGAGTGGGGCCCTCTAACGATTGTTGTTTAGGTCCGATAACATAGCGTTTGTCGACCCAAGGTCCGCGAGCCTTATAACTCGAAAAATCTGCGATCCGAAAGTTGCGGCAGGCGCCGGCCTAGTCCTCGAAGGGGTCCTGCACCAATATGGTGTCCTCCCGCTCGGGACTGGTCGACAGCATGGCGACCGGGGTTTCGATCAGCTCTTCGACGCGTTTGATGTATTTGATGCACTGCGCCGGAAGATCGGCCCAGGAGCGTGCTCCGGCTGTGGACTGCGACCATCCCTTGAGGGTTTCGTAAATCGGCTCAACCCGCGACTGCGCCGCCTCGGCCGCCGGCAAGTGATCGATCCGCTCGCCATCCAGCCGGTAGCCGACGCACACTTTCAGTTCCTCGAACCCGTCGAGCACGTCCAATTTCGTCAACGCGATGCCGTCGATGCCGGAGACCTTCACCGTCTGACGCACCAGCACGGCGTCGAACCACCCGCAGCGTCGCGGACGTCCGGTGACGGTCCCGAATTCCCTGCCCCGCTCGCCCAGGACTTGGCCAACGCCGTCCTTTTCCTCGGTCGGGAAGGGACCTTCTCCCACCCGCGTCGTGTAGGCTTTGGTTATCCCCAGTACGTAATCGATCGCGCCGGGGCCGATGCCGCTGCCGGTCGCCGCCTGAGCGGCAACGGTGTTCGATGAGGTGACATAGGGATAGGTGCCGTGATCGATATCGAGCAACGCCCCTTGCGCGCCTTCGAACAGGATCCGTTTGCCTTGCCGGCGCAACCGGTCGAGCAGCGGCCAGACAGTCTCCACATATGGCAGAATGCTGGGAGCGATTTGAACGAGTTCGTCATAGAGCTCGTCGCGGTCGTACTCGGCTTCGCCCACGCCGCGGCGCAGCGCGTTGTGATGGCTTAGGATGCGATCGATCTTGCGTTTGAGGTCCGGCAAATTTTGCAGGTCCATGACGCGGATTGCACGGCGTCCCACCTTGTCTTCGTAGGCTGGACCGATGCCCCGCTTGGTGGTGCCGATGCGGTTGTCGCCGGCGGCCGCCTCCCGCATGGCGTCGAGCTCGCGGTGGATCGGCAGAATCAGGGTTGCGTTCTCGGCAATTCGCAAGTTTTCACGCGAGACGCGAATACCCTGGCCCTCGAGGGACTCTATTTCGGTTGAGAGCGCCCAGGGATCGATCACCACGCCATTGCCGATGATCGCGAGTTTCTCGGGCCGCACGACACCCGATGGCAACAGGGACAGCTTGAAGGTCTCGCCGTCGATCACGAGCGTGTGGCCGGCATTGTGGCCGCCTTGGAAACGAACCACCACGTCGGCCCGCTCGGAGAGCCAATCGACGATCTTTCCCTTGCCTTCGTCGCCCCACTGCGAGCCGACAACTACGACATTGGCCATCTGCCACTCCGGTGGAATCAGGTCGCCCCAAACGAGTAGGCCCCGGAGTGTCCGGGGCCGGCTCATTTATAGCGCGCGACTATCCGTGAAGCGAGGGCGATTGCGGGGTGATGGGGGCCGATTCAACCAATGGATAAGCGGTTGAAAAATACGGTGGCCGGGGACCACAGCGAGGAAACGCCCTAAGATGTGCAGCGGGGCGGAGCTCTCCCCATCGACGTTGAGGCCGTTGGAAGCCGAACCGCATGGCAGAGGATGTCGAATTTTCATGATGGCTCCGCCGAAGCCTTCATCCCTCCCCTGGCAGCGGATCGTTGCCCACGCGGACATGGATGCCTTCTACGCGGCGATCGAGCAGCTCGATGACCCAACGTTGCGCGGCAGGCCGCTGCTTGTCGGCGGTGGCAGCCACCGCGGCGTCGTGATGACGGCGAGTTATGAGGCACGGCCATTCGGCGTCGGCAGCGCCATGCCCATGGCCAGAGCGCGTCGCCTGTGCCCGGATGCGGTCGTCGTACCGCCACGCTTCAAACGATACCGTGAGGTCTCCCGCATCATCATGAGCGTGTTTTTGGAATTTTCTCCGAATGTGGAGGCTCTCAGCCTTGACGAGGCCTTTCTCGACATGTCGGGGGCGCAGGGCGTATTCGGCGATCCCGCTGCAATGGGGAGACGCATCAAGGCGGCCATACGCGAGGCGACCAATGGACTCACCGCATCCATCGGTCTTTCCGGCACCAAATACGTCGCCAAGGTGGCGAGCG
>CAYVYD010000095.1:0-8806 GCA_964454415.1 uncultured Hyphomicrobiaceae bacterium
GGCCGCGTCCAGAGCTGCTCGAGCACGCTTCGTCCGGCCTCGCCCGCCGGCCGGCTCAAGCCGACCTCGGAGAGAAAGCGCTCGCCGTCGAAGCCGAGATCCCGCCACTGGGCGAGCTGCGCCGCCTCCGGCTCCGCGATGCCCTCGTAGAACCCCGGGACCCGCACCCGCCCCTCGTCGTCGTGCAGCGCGGCCAGAAGATCGGCGAGCACCCGGATCGGGTTGGCCGCGGGACCGCCATACATGCCCGAATGCAGATCGCGGTCGGGACCGGAGATCACGATTTCGGCGAAGGCGAGGCCGCGCAGGCGGGTGGTCAGCGCCGGTGTCGAGGCATCCCATTGGCCGGTGTCGCAGACCATGGCGAGATCGGCCTGGAGCTCGCCTTTGTGGGCGGCGAGGAACGGCGCCAGCGACGGGCTGCCGCATTCCTCCTCGCCCTCGAACAGCAGCTTCACCGCGACGGGCAATTCGCCATGGGTCGAGACCCAGGCGCGGGCGGCCTCCAGGAAGGTCATGAGCTGGCCCTTGTCGTCGGAAGCGCCGCGGGCGACGATGACCTTGCCGTTGACGCCGTCCTCGGCGAGCCGCGGCTCGAAGGGGGGCGACTCCCAAAGGTCCAGCGGGTCCACCGGCTGCACGTCGTAATGGCCGTAGAAGAGCAGACGCGGACCACCGTCCGAAGGCGCTTGCCGCGACCGGCCGACAACCATCGGCTTGCCATCGGTGGGGCGAACCTCCGCCTCGAAGCCGATTTCGCCCGCCTGGTCGCAGACCCACTGGGCGGCGCGCCGGCAGTCGGCGTCATGGGCGGGATCGGTCGAGATGCTGGGAATGGCGAGAAACTCGAACAGGCGCCCAAGCGCCCCTTCGCCGTCTCCCTCCAGCCTGGCCAGGACCGCTTCGACGTCACGCGCCACGGCCGTCTCCCCGATGGGTCACGACACACCTCCGATGGCCGGCGCGATGACCTCGAACGGGCGCGGCCGACACTGGCCCGAGATCATAACATGGCGCGACAACGGTGTGGGCCGCGCCTTACGGGAAGAAAAAAACGCCCAGCAGCCATCAACGGGTGCCGAGGCAACCGGAAGCTGGTCCCAATAGCAAATCGCCGGCGGGAGGATCAACTCCCGCCGGCGCATTCGCAAATCGCTCAAATCGTGGAGCGCGCAGCCTATTCGCTAATCTGAAGATTGACCGCTTGCGGGCCTTTGCCGCGCGGGTCTGGCTGGGTCTCGAAGGTGACGCGCATGCCCTCGTCGAGCGCCGGCAGATTGGACTGCTCGAGCGCCGAGATGTGCACGAAAACGTCCTTGCCGCCATCGTCCGGCGTGATGAAGCCGAAGCCGCGCGCGTGGTTGAAAAACTTGACCGTACCAGTTTGACTCATGGAAGGGTTCTCCTCTCCCCACATCAAATATTCGGTACACGCTCCCTCTTTGAGCGAGCACCGCGCTCCAGGCAGGCAATTCAGAAGTCGGGGAAAGGGCTGTACCGCGATGTGCGTCGACGCCTGGTACTCAGTCTCCACCGGTTCGACAGTCTGCCGGTTGACCGGCAATGTATGAGCACTACACCACCTTGGCAAGCGGTGATTGTCGCTTGCCCGGCGCGCGTAATTCGGGGCTCAACGGTCAATCCGGCGCCCGTCCGCGCCGCCCACGGCCGCCCCTGAGGGAGCGGAACGGCGCCGTGACCTGTCAGGGCTTAGTGGTATGGGTCGTTCGGGATGATGCCCATGGGGCTCGGCCCGTAATCGAGATAGGGGCCGAAGTCGCTAGGCGGCTCCGCCTTGTAGGCGTCGTAGTGGTAGGTATCCGGTATCCTGTAGGAGAAGCCGCCTGGGCGGAACACGAAGCCGCGCACCTCCGGCCGCACCCGCTTGCCGCGGGAATAGCGTTGGGATTTTCCATGCGCCCCCGATTGGAACAGGCCGAGCCCTTCCGCCTTCGCCGGAGCGGCGGCAAGCGCCAGCGGAGCGACGGCGAGGCCGAGAACGGCCGAGACGATAAGTGCGCGCTTCATGGGATTCCCTTCTTCAGAACAGGTGCCGGCCAGGCACGCTACCGCTCGCGCCGATGCAAACGGATTTACACGGGCCATATCCGGGAAATAGTGATAGGTAGCCGTGCTTTAAAGCTCTGCCGGCCGATTATCGCCGCGTCGGACCGAAGGGAGACCTCATGCCAACCTTGAAAGCCGGTCTGCTCCAGGTGACGCTGTTCCAGCAAAATTGCCTGTTGCTGTGGGACGAGGAGAGCAAGGCGGGCACGGTGATCGATCCCGGCGGCGAGGTCGAGCGTATCCGCCAGGCGGTCGAGGGCCAGGGGCTCGCGATCGAGAAGATCCTGCTGACCCACGGCCACATCGATCACGCGGGCGGCGCTGCCGAACTGGCCGAAACGCTCGGCGTGCCGGTCGAAGGGCCGCATCAGGCGGACAAGTTTCTGCTCGACGGCCTGCCCGAGGCCGGCGCCGGGTTCGGCATGGACGACGCCCGGGCCGTCACTCCCGACCGTTGGCTGGAGGAGGGCGACCGGGTCGAATTCGGACCCTTCGCCTTCGAGGTGCTTCACTGTCCCGGCCACACGCCTGGCCACGTCGTCTTCATCGACGGTGACGATAAATTCGCGGTGGTGGGGGACGTTCTGTTCAGGGGATCGATCGGCCGCACCGATTTCCCCTATGGTGATCACGCGGCGCTGATCGACGCCATCAAGACTAAGCTCTTGCCGCTAGGCGACGAGATCACCTTCTTCTGCGGCCATGGGCCGCCCTCGACCCTCGGAGACGAGCGGCGGACGAACCCCTTTCTGGTCTGAGGTCGTCCGTCCGCCTCTCGCGATGAGCTAGAGCTCCGGCCGCGGTGGCAGCCTATCGGCAGAACTGGCGCGGCCCGCCATAGGGCTGATAGGTGCCGCTGCGGGGATCGAACGAGCGGTACTTGGCAAAACAATAATCGTACCACTCGGACGTCCAAGGCTCGGGCCCGTAACCATAGGCGTAGGGCCCGGAGTAGTACCGCCTCTCGACAATCACGCGGCGGGGCGGCGGCGGTGCGTAATAATAGTCGTCGGCGTAGTAGCTGCGATTGCGCGCCGCCGAGCCGGCAATGATCGCACCGGCCGCGAAGCCAAGCACGCCAGCGGCCAAGGCACGGCCGCCGTGACCGTGGCCGGCAGCGGCCGGCGCCGGGTTTGCAAGGCTGCCGGCGGCGATGATGGAAGCGAGTGCGGCGGCTTTTGCGATTGATCTGGTCATAGGTCTCCCCCTGATGTCTACCGCCGATTCGCAACCGGCGGTGGAACGCGAAAAACCAAGAGCTTCAATTCAAGCATTGGCCCAACAATGCGCTTCCAAATATGAATGGAGGCTGAACGGAGCAATTCTGCGGCGGCATCGTGACGCTTTGGCGGCGTCAGAAGCAGGCGCGCGGCGGTCTGTCGCCGTCCGCATCGGCCACCGCCACGCGCACCCGCGTGGTGCCCTTTTGCTGGAATCCGAGCCGTTCGGCGGCCGCCCGGCTGACGTCGATGATCCGCCCCGCCACATAGGGGCCGCGGTCGTTGACGCGCAGCATCATCGACCGCCCGTTTTCCAGATTTTGCACCCACACCCGCGTGCCGAAGGGAAGCGATTTGTGGGCGGCGGTGAAGCCGTCCGGATTGGCGGTCTCGCCATTGGCGGTCTGCGAGGTGAGCTCGTACCAGGATGCGGTGCCGCATTGCAGGATGTATCCGGTCTGCGCGCCGGCCATCGACGCCGTGACCTCAAGCGCAAACAAGCAGGGAAAAATGAACCGTACTTTCATCGGTCTCGATCTCCGCGCCGTTTCCACCGACGCCTCCAGGGGGGAGGCGAGGGACGAATCGGTCGTCCAAAATTTTGTGCGGCGCGGCAATGTATTGGAGATCGAGGCGAAAACGTGAATCGCCAAGGGAAATTTTATGGCGTTATTTTGACGAGTATTTCATTGATATGATTACATCTATCGTCATATTGACTCGTCGAAATCGATGTAATCATCGCATTTTTGCGATGCACCATAGGCAGATTGATGGCGGCAATTCCGTGGCAAAGCCCACGAAAGTTAACAAATGTTAATTATTCAGGCTGGGCGCTGCGCCCGGCTAGCGTCTCGATGGCGTCGGCGAGATGCTCGTCGGCGATGTGGTCGGCATCCTGGGCAAGCCTGATTCGGTGCGCCTCGCGCAGCACGTCGACGTGGCTGAAGCCGCCGGGGGGCTCGAACTTGTAGCAGGCGAGCTCGATGAGCTGCCCCAGCGGATCGCGGAAATAGATCGAATCCATAAACCCCCGGTCCACCTCGCCCGAATGGGAGATGCCGCGCTCCTCGAGCCGCTTGACGGCCTGGGTGTAGGTGGCGCGCGACACGGCGAAGGCGATGTGGTGCAAATTGCCGCTGCCGGTGGGGTTGGGGCTGGCGTCAGGCTCGCGCGATTCCTGGGTGAAGACGGTGATCAGCCGGCCGTCGCCGGGGTCGAAATAGAGATGGTTCTGGCTGGCGTCGTCGAGGTTCGGCTGCTCGAAGACGAAGGGCATGCCGAGCACCCCTTCCCAGAAGTCGATCGAGGTTTGCCGGTCCGCGCCGACGAAGGTGAGGTGGTGGACGCCCTGGGACTGCAGCTTGCCCATCGGCCCGGACCTTTATCCCGCGGATCCGGCGCCGAACCGCTGGCTCAGCTCCCCAAGCAGCCCCGAATAAACCTCGTCCATGAAGGAGGAGGCCTCGTCGTTCTCGAGTTCCCAGTCGCCGCTGTATTCGGCGAGCGTGCGGTCGCCGTCCGCGGCCGAGAGACGCAGGTGGCCGACGAAGTTTCCGACCTCCGCCGGCGAGACCGGCGAGGGGGCGTCCTCGATGGCGTATTTGTAGCCATGACCGGCCGTGTCGTATTCGATCAGGCGGTCGAGGAACGCCTCGTTGATGAAGCGTTTGGCGCCGGGCTCGTTGCCGGCGACGTCACCGACCGCGATGCAGGACGTGACGATGCCGGGCGCCCAGGAGAAATCGTGAAAATCCTTGATCCGGTCCCAAACCTGGGAGACCGGGGCGTCGATGACGAGCGAAGCGTGAACCTGGGGCATGAACCTCTCCTTTGGTTTTGACCTCCCACCGGGCTGCCGCGCGGAAGCGGGGCGGTCCCGACCGGCGTTCCCTACGAGCCGAAGCGCGTCCTCACGCCCTTGTGCTTGCTGGCATGGGTGCGGGTTCCGGGCCGCCCGCCCTTGGAGCGCGCCCGGGAATTCTTCGCGCCCGCGCGGGAGGGCGCCGGGCCAGCGCGCGCCTCGATGTCCGCCTGGCGGGCGAGGGGGTCGTCGAGCACCGCGAGCTCGGTCTCGCGCAACCGCTTGATTTCGTCGCGCAGCCGCGCCGCCTCCTCGAATTCGAGATCGGCCGCCGCCGCGCGCATCCGCGTCTCCATCTCCGCGACCACCGCTTCGAGATTGTGGCCGACGAGTGGCGCCTGGCCCTCTTCGCCGAAGCCTTCGCCCGCGTCGACCAGCACATGGTCGCGCTCATAGATGCTCTGCATGATGTCGCCGATGTTCTTCTTGATCGATTCGGGCGTGATGCCGTTGGCCTCGTTGTAGGCCTGCTGCTTCTCGCGCCGCCGTTCGGTCTCGGCGATCGCCCGCTCCATCGAGCCCGTCATCTGGTCGGCATAGAGGATGACGCGGCCATCGACGTTGCGCGCCGCCCGCCCGATGGTCTGGATCAGCGACGTCTCCGAGCGCAGGAAGCCTTCCTTGTCGGCGTCGAGGATCGCCACCAGCGCGCATTCGGGGATGTCGAGCCCCTCGCGCAGCAGGTTGATGCCGACCAGGATGTCGAAGGCGCCGAGGCGGAGATCGCGGATGATCTCGATCCGCTCCAGCGTGTCGATGTCGGAATGCATGTAGCGCACCCGCAGACCCTGCTCGTGCATGTATTCGGTGAGGTCCTCGGCCATGCGCTTGGTGAGCGTGGTGGCGAGCACCCGGTAACCCTGCGAGGTGACCTTGCGGCACTCGTCGATCAAGTCGTCCACCTGGGCAGAGGCCGGGCGGATGATGACAGGGGGGTCGATCAGTCCCGTCGGGCGGATCACCTGCTCGGTGAAGACGCCGCCGGTCTGCTCGAGCTCCCACCCCCCAGGCGTCGCCGAGACGTAGGTGGTCTGCGGCCGCATCGCGTCCCACTCCTCGAACCGCAGCGGCCGGTTGTCGATGCACGACGGCAGCCGGAAGCCATATTCGGCGAGCGTCGCCTTGCGCCGGTAGTCGCCGCGGAACATGCCGCCCAGTTGCGGCACCGTGACGTGGCTTTCGTCGACGAAGACGAGCGCGTTGTCGGGCAGATACTCGAATAATGTCGGCGGCGGCTCGCCCGCCTTGCGGCCGGTCAGATAACGCGAATAGTTCTCGATTCCCGGGCACGACCCGGTGGCGTCGATCATCTCGAGATCGAAGACCGTGCGCTGCTCTAGCCGCTGGGCCTCGAGCAGGCGGCCGATCCGGTTGAGCTCGTCGAGGCGCTGCTTGAGCTCCTGCTTGATCCCCTTCATCGCCTGCTGCAGCGTCGGCTTGGGCGTCACGTAATGGGAGTTGGCGTAGACCTTGACGCTGGCAAGGTCGAGTGTCTTCCGACCCGTCAGGGGATCGAACTCGGTGATCGCCTCGATCTCGTCGCCGAACAGCGAGATCCGCCAGGCGCGGTCCTCCAGATGGGCCGGCCACAGCTCGATGGTGTCGCCGCGCACCCGGAAGGTGCCGCGCATGAAGTTGTGGTCGTTGCGCTTGTATTGCAGCGCCACCAGATCGGCGAGCAACCGGCGCTGCTCGATCGTTTCGCCCGCCTTGAGCTGGAATGTCATCGCCATGTAGGTCTCGACGCCGCCGATACCGTAGATGCACGAGACCGAGGCGACGATGATCACGTCGTCGCGCTCCAGCAGCGCCCGCGTCGCCGAATGCCGCATCCGGTCGATCTGTTCGTTCCGCGAGGACTCCTTCTCGATATAGGTGTCGGTGCGCGGCACGTAGGCCTCGGGCTGGTAGTAGTCGTAATAGGAGACGAAATACTCGACCGCGTTGTTCGGGAAGAAGCTCTTGAACTCGCCATAGAGCTGGGCGGCGAGCGTCTTGTTGGGCGCCAGCACCATGGCCGGGCGCTGGGTCTCCTCGATCACCTTGGCCATGGTGAAGGTCTTGCCCGAGCCGGTGACGCCAAGCAGCACCTGGTCGCGCTCGCGCGCCTTCACCCCCTCGACCAGCTCGGCGATCGCCTGCGGCTGATCGCCCTGTGGGCTGAACGCCGATTCGATCTCGAGCGGGATGCCGCCCTCGGTCTTTTCCGGGCGCTCATGGCGGGCCGGCACGAACACCGGCATCGCCACTCCGGCGACCAGCGGGTGGCTGTCGATCAGCGGCTGCGGCGCCTCGGCCATGCCCGGCGCCCGCTCGACGGGGTAGGTCTCGCCGGTGACCGCGCGCGGCTCGGCGCGCGAGCCGAAGGTGTTCATGCTTCTAGCCATGGGCCCGAATATGGCGGTTCGTTCCGCCCCTGGCTAGGGGGACGGCGAAGGCCGTTTCGCCGCCGCCGCTAGTTCCCCGGAAACAGCGCGCCGATCAGCAACAGCGCGTAGGCGACGAGCAGGACCTCGAAGCTGTGCGCGCTCACCACCGGAACGGCGATGCCGGCATATTTGACGGCCAGCGCCAGGACGGCGACGGCGAGGGAAATCAGAAAGACGACCAGTGTCGGAGCGCCGAGTTTCATGGGGTGTGCCTTACGCTGAGGATTGGGGACCGGTGCGCCCGGTCCTTCCGGCACCTCGCAGCCGCGCCGAATCGGTCGAGCGCGGGCCCGTCTCTAGCCCATGGACCACGTCAGATTGACGACAGCGCAGGGGCCTCAAGCGGTCGCGACGGCGGAAATGATGAAGCGGCGCAGCCAGTCGAGCGAAGCGGACGAGAGCCCGTATCCCAGATGGATGGCGTCCCTGCCGGCGTGGACCTCGATATGATGGCCTTGGCTTGACCGCGGCGAGTCGATGTAGACGCCTTCGATGTCGGCGAGCCTCAGACGCTGCGGGCTGGGCGCTATGGGATTCCATTCGGGCGCGCCGTAGATCAGCTCCTCGCGGGTGATGGCGAGGCGGCGGCAGCGGCGCAGTCCCACCGCGGTGATGAATGCCGAGAGCATCGCGAAGGTGGCGCCGTCCACCAGGATCACGGTGCTCCCCATCCGCAGCGCGAAGGCGAGCAGAACGGCCGGCCCCAAGACCAGCAGCGCCTGCCAGATGCGTTGCGGGCGGCGCGGACGGATGGCGACGGAGAGCATCTCGCCGTCGGCGCCGGCGCCGTGACGGACCCGCAACTCGTGCGGCACCGGCTCGTCGGCGTCATAGAAGCCGGCCAGGTCATGGGTATGGGCGAGTGCGCTGAGCGGGCGGTTGAGCGCCCGCGACTGGGCGTCGAACGCCTCGCGCTCGTCGTTCTCCTCGATCACCGACAGGCCGAACATGCGCGCCGCGTCGGCGAGCGCCTTGCGCGGCGGAGGCCCCTGGTCGGTCACCAGCAGCGGCAATGAGAGACCCGTATTGGGATGCTTGAGCTCGATGATATGGACGATGCGGTTATAGGGGCCGCTGTTGACCCGATGTTTGCGCAGGCGCACCCCCTGAAACGCCATATAGGGCGCCGACCAGTCGATGCTGCGGAACCAGCGCCTGTCGCGGACCATGGCGCGGTGTTCGCCGAAGCGGACATGGCGCCGGCGCATCAGCCCGTAGAGCGACAT
>CAYVYD010000096.1:0-8739 GCA_964454415.1 uncultured Hyphomicrobiaceae bacterium
CGGGTCCCGTGCTCGTCGCCGCCAAGCACCAGTCGGCGTGGGACACCTTCGCGCTCATCCCGCTGTTGCGCGATCCCGCCCTGGTGATGAAGCGCGAGCTGATCTGGGTTCCGTTCTACGGCTGGTTCTCGGCCAAGTTCGGGATGATCTTCGTTGACCGCGGCGCGGGCCCGCGCGCGCTCCGCCAGATGGCGCGGGACGCCAAGGCGCGGGCGGATCAGGGGCGCGAGATCGTGATCTTTCCCGAAGGCACGCGCCGGCCGCCCGGCGCGCGCCCGGCCTACAAGCCCGGCGCCTTCCTGCTTTATGATCAGTTGAAGCTGCAGTGCGTGCCGGTGGCGCTGAACTCGGGGCTCTATTGGCCGCGACGCAGCCTGATGCGCCACCCCGGCACCATCGTCGTCGAGTTCCTCGATCCGATTCCGCCGGGGCTGGGACGGGCGGAGTTCATCGCCCGGCTCAAGGACCGGATCGAGCGGGCGAGCGACCAATTGCTGGCCGAGGCGGCGGGCAGCCCCGATGCCCCGCCGCTGCCCGAGACCGCGCGGGCACGGCTCGCCGAGATCGGCGCGAAGGCCGGGGCTTAGGGTGGGGCCCTAGTCCTTGAACTCGAGCTCCGGGAGGCTCGCGAACACGTCGCGCAGCGCCTTCGACCAGGCGATCGCGATCTGCATGAAATAGGGGTCGTCGGCCTCGACGCGGTGGTTGTATTCGACCTCGAGCGCGTCCTTCCGGTAGATCAGAAGATCGATCGGCATGCCGACCGAGAGATTGCTGCGCAGCGTCGAATCGAAGGAGAGCAGCAGCAGCTTGGCGGCATCGGCGAGCGGCATGTCGCGGCGGGCGACGCGGTCGAGGATGGGTTTGCCGTATTTGTGCTCGCCGATCTGGAAATAGGGCGTGTCCTCGCTGGTCTCGATGAAGTTGCCCGCCGTGTAGATCTGATAGAGCCGGGACTGGCCGTTGCCGATCTGGCCGCCGAGCAGAAAGGAGATGTGGAAGCTCTCGCTGGTCGCCTCGATCGCCGAGGCGTCGAGGCGCATGGTCTCGCGCACCGCCTCGCCCACCAGCCGTGCGGCCTGGAACATCGAGGTGACCGAATAGATCGACCGCCCCTCCTCGCCGCCTTCGGCCGCGCGCTCGTCCAGCAGGCTCACGACCGATTGGCTGGCGGCCAGGTTTCCGGCCGCCAGCAGCACCACGACCCGGTCTCCGGGGCGCTCCCAGACGTGCATTTTCCTGAAGGTGGCGACGTTGTCGACGCCCGCATTGGTGCGCGTGTCCGACGCCATGACCAAGCCGTCGCGCAGGCAAATGCCGACGCAATATGTCATCGCTGCCTCCCCCGCTTCACCCGGCCGCCTATTGTTGCTGCATCTGCGCCGCGCCCACCAGCACCTCGACGTCGAGCGCCTCGCGGCCGCCGCCCTTGCGCGAGCCCTTCACCGGAGCGGCGTAGCGGTAGTCCAGCCCGCAGGCAACCCGCACATAATGGGGGTCCGGGCAGATGCCGTTGGTGACGTCGAAGCCGACCCAGCCCAAATGCTCGCAATGGGCCTCGGCCCAGGCGTGCTGGGCGTCGAGCGGGGCCGACTCGGTCGCCCATAGATAGCCGCTCACATAACGGGCGGGAATGCCCAGGCGCCGCGCGGCGGCGATGAAGACGTGAGTCTGGTCCTGGCAGACGCCGCGGCCGCGGGCCAATGCCGCGGCGGCGGGCGTCGAGGCGTCGGTGTCGCCCGGCTGGTACTCGATCGCCTGGCTTACCAGCCGCATCAGGTCGTGCAGGCGGTCGACATCCTCGCCCTTGGCCTCTTGCGCCAGGGCCTCGATCGCGGCGTCGGACCGCGTCAGCTCGGTCTCGCGCAAATAGACGGCGAGCGGCGCGCGCTCATCCAAGCCCTGCAGCAGACCGCTGGTGTCGCTGGTCTCGACCTTGCCCGACACGTCGATGGTGATTTCCTGATGCCTCTCGTCGACGGTGATCAGATGCACGCGGTTGCCGAAGCCGTCGAGGAAGGTGGCGGCGGCGTCGATGCCCGGCGCGTCGATCACCCAGTCGATGATGCGCTGGCCGTCGAAGGGCGGCGGCGAGAGGCGCAGGGACTGCACCGAATAGCTGACCGGTTCCTCGTAGCGGTAGGTCGTGCAGTGACGGATGGCGATATGCATGGTTCTCGACGGATTTCCCGGTTCAGTCGTGGAAATGAAAGTCGCTCGAGATTTCCTCGCTCAACTGATTATTGCGCGCCAGGAAATTCGTCAGGAACTCGTGCAGGCCGCCCTGGAAGACGTTGTCCATGTCGTTGTGGTCGAAGAGCGCGCGGGTGGCCCGCGCGGTGGCATGGCAGGGGGGCTTGGCGCCGTAGGTCTCGGCGAGACCCTTAAGCGCCGCGTCGATCATGCCGTAGCAAAAGCAGAGCGAGCGCGGCATCTCCTTGGCGAGGATCAGGAACTCGGCGATCCGCCATGGCTTATAGCCCTCGTGATAGACCCAGCGGTAGCTGCGGTGGGCGGAGACCGAGCGCAGGATCGTGGCCCATTGGTAAGCGTCGATGCCGCCGCCGACGATTTCGCGCTCGGGAAGGAGGACGTAATACTTCACGTCGAGAATGCGCGCGGTGTTGTCGGCGCGCTCTATGAAGGCGCCGAGCTGGCTGAAGAAGAAGGTGTCGTTGCGCAGGATGGTGCCGATGAGCGCGCCGCGGAAAAGCTGCGATCGCTGCTTGACCCATTCGAGGAAGCCCGGCAGCAGGTTCGGCGTGACGCTCTTCGGCTTGACGCCGGAAAGCTCGATCCAGGTGGCGTTGAGGCTCTCCCACATCTCCTTGGTCATGGTAGTGCGCACGGCGCGCGCCTTGTTGCGCGCCGTCGACAGGCAAGAATTGACGCTCGAGGGATTGTCGGTGTCGAGCAGCATGTAATTGACCACATTCTCGGTGGAGTAGTCGTCATATTTGCGCTCGAAGCCCATCGCGCACCCGGCGCTGGCGAGCGTCGAGCGCCATTCCTCGCGGTGCTCCTCCGAATTGCGCGGCATCATGGCGATGCGGTAGCCGGCCTCGACCAGGCGGGCCATGTTCTCCGCCCGCTCCACGTAGCGCGATAGCCAATAGAGGTCGTCGGCGGTGCGGCCTAGCACGGGTGCCCCTCCCGCCCGCTGCGGGAACGGCGCCGGAAGAACCGTCTCGCGCTTGTCACTCTTCCAGAATCCATGTGTCCTTGGTGCCGCCGCCCTGGCTCGAATTGACGATCAGCGATCCCTCCTCCAGCGCGACGCGGGTGAGGCCGCCGGGGGCGAGGCGGATCCGGTCGCCGATCAGCACGAAGGGCCGCAGATCGACGTGGCGGGGCGCGATGCCGCTTTCGACGAAGGTCGGACAGGCGCTCAAGGCGAGGGTGGGCTGGGCGATGTAGTTGCTGGGATCGGCGCGCAGCTTGGCGACGAAGGCCTTGCGCTGCTCGGCCGTGGCCGAGGGCCCCACCATCATGCCGTAGCCGCCCGAGCCGTGGACCTCCTTGACCACCAATTCGCTCAAGTGATCCAGCGTATAGGCGAGGTCGTCGGCGGCGGCGCAATTGTAGGTGGGGACGTTCTTCAGGATCGGCTCCTGGCCCAGATAGAAGCGGATCATCTCGGGCACGTACATGTAGATCGCCTTGTCGTCGGCGATGCCGGTGCCGGGGGCGTTGACGATGGTGACGGCGCCGGCGCGGTAGGCGTCCATCAGGCCCGGCACGCCGAGCAGCGAATCGGGACGGAATACCAGGGGATCGAGGAAGGCGTCGTCGATGCGGCGGTAGATGACGTCGACGCGCTCGGGCCCCTGGGTGGTGCGCATGTAGACGCCGCCGTCCTTGACGAAGAGGTCCAGGCCCTCGACCAGCTCGACCCCCATCTCGTCGGCGAGGAAGGAATGCTCGAAATAGGCGCTGTTGTGGACGCCGGGCGTCAGCACGACGATGGTCGGCCTGCCCTGCGCGCCTTCGGGCGCCACGCTCTCGAGGGTGGCGTGCAGCAGCGAGGGATACTGGTCGACCGGCGCGACGCGGTGGCGCGCGAACAGCTCGGGGAAGGTCCGCATCATGGTTTCCCGGTTCTCGAGCATGTAGGAAACGCCCGAGGGCGTCCGCGTGTTGTCCTCGAGCACGTAGAAGTCGTCGGCGTCGACACGCACGATGTCGACGCCGACGATGTGGGCGTAGATGCGCCCTGCCGGTGTAAGCCCGATCATCTCCGGCGCGTAGGCGGAGTTGTCGATGCAAATGTCGGCCGGAATGCGCCCGGCGCGGACGATCTCCTGGCGGTGGTAGATGTCGTAGAGGAAGGCGTTGAGGGCGCGCACCCGCTGCTCCAGGCCGCGGGAGATGCGGCGCCATTCTCCCGCGCTCAGAATGCGGGGAATGATGTCGAAGGGGATCAGCCTTTCATTGGCGTCGACGTCGCCATAGACGGCGAAGGTGATGCCGAGGCGGCGGAAGATGGTCTCCGCCTCGCGCTGCTTGGTGCGGAGCGTCTTCGGCTTCTGCTTCTCCAGCCAATCGTTGAGAAGCGCGTAGGGCGGCCGGACGCCGGCGACGGGATCGGCCATCTCGTAGAAGAAATCAGGCGCGCTCATCTTGGTCTGTCCACCGCGGCGCGAACACCACATCTGCTCATGGCAAGATGGATGCCAATCACCAACGCTGGAATCGTTGGGATATTCCGCTCATCGACCGCGCGCGGCGGCTATTATCCATGCACACTGCCCACGCCGTGAGCAAATCGGCCCGCCGGGAGGGCGCATCGGCGGGACCGCCGCCCTAGGTTTCGGGCAAGGGAATGAACTCGGTCTCGCCCGGCACGGGCTCGAAGCGGCCCGCCTTCCAATCCGCCTTGGCCTGGTCGATCCGCTCCTTGGAGCTGGAGACAAAATTCCACCAGATGTAGCGGGGGCCCTCCATCGGCTCACCGCCCAACAGCATGACGCGGGCGTGCCGCGAGGCCTCGATGACGATTTGATCGCCCTCGCGCAGAACCAGCAGGCGGCCCGCCTCGAAACGGCCGGGCGCGACCTCGACGGCGCCTTCGGCGACGTAGACGCCGCGCTCGACGTGGCCGGGTTCGAGCGCCATGCGGGCGCCCGGCCGCAGCACCACCTCGGCATAGAACAGGTCCGAATGGGTCCTGACGGGCGAGGTCTCGCCGAAGAGCGATCCTGCGATCAGGCGAATGTCGGCGCCGTCGGCCTCGATCAAGGGGAGGTCCGAGGCCGGGTAATGGGCAAAACCAGGATCGATCTCCTCGCGGCCGTCCGGCAGGGCGAGCCAGCTCTGGATGCCGAACAGTTTGGCGCCCCGCTCGCGCTCGGCCAGCCCGGTGCGCTCAGAATGGACGATGCCGCGGCCGGCCGTCATCCAGTTGACCTCGCCCGGCCTGATCGGCTGGGCGACGCCGAGGCTGTCGCGGTGCATGATTTCGCCGCGGAAGAGATAGGTGACGGTCGACAGGCCGATATGGGGATGCGGCCGCACGTCGATGCCTTCGCCGAGAATGAACTCCGACGGCCCCATCTGATCGAAGAAAATGAAGGGACCGATCATTTGACGCCGCGGCGAAGGAAGCGCGCGGCGCACTTCGAAGCCGCCGAGATCCTTGGCCCGCGGCACAATGACGGTCTCGATCGCGTCGCACGACCGCGCGTCGCCGAGCTTGGGGTCTTCGCAGGGTTGCCAGCTCATCGCCCGACTCCCGGTGTGACGCTCGAGGATTCAATGATCACATAGGCGGTGTAAAGCGTGGCGACCAGTACCAGTTGAAGGGAGGGCACTAGCCCGGCCGCCACGATCCCCGTGGCCGCGAGGCCCGCGTCGAGGAGGAGGCTCGCGGCGGCGTAGCGGCGGAGGCGCTCGCCGCCCAGCCGCGCGCCATGAATCACCTCCAGCGGCACCATGAACAGCAGCAGCCCGCCGCATAGCAGCCATATGGTCTCCTCGCCGGCCAGCTCGCCGTTGATGGCGTAGCGTATGCCGGCGGCCAGGGTGACCAATCCCATATAGACGGGGAGGTGGCCATAGATGGCGAGCTGCCCGTTGGTGTATTTGGCGCCCAACAGCGAGGCTTCGAGGCACTCGAAATAGAGCCACCATATGGCGCCGAGCAGCAGGAACCCGAACAGCACGGGAACGAGCACGGCCCAACCGAAGGAGGACGTCTCGACGCCGCCGACGATGCTGAGGACGGACTCCCCCAGCACGATGATGGTGAGCAGCCCCAGGCGCTCAGGCAAGTGGGTGGCGTGCACGGAGACGCGGGCGAGCCGCTTGGCGCCGATCCAGGGCGTCGCCATGTCGACCGCGATGCCAGCCGCCCAAAACGCGAACTTGTAGGGCGACGGAACGGCAATCGACACCAACCAGAGCGCCGCGCCGAGCGAAAAGCCGGTGAGCAGCAGCGAGGTTACGTCGGCGTAGGCGCCGCCGCGCTCGTGGACGCGCCAATACATCGCCAGCAACAGGGCGCGGACCACGACATAGGAGAGCGCGAAGCCGTTGGCCCCCGCGTCCAACGCATCGGTGGCGAATATCGCCATGAAGCTGGCGGCGAGCATCTGCAACAGGGTGAGCAGACGGTGCGGCAGATCGTCGGGGTCGAACCGGTTCTGAAACAGGGTATGGCCGGTCCAGGCCCACCACACGGGCACGAACAGCGCCGCGAAGGCGAGATAACGGGCAAGGCCGAGATGCGCGCCATCGACATCGGTTATCCGGTGGACCAACGCGTCGATGACGACGACGTAGACGAGGTCGTAGAACAGCTCGAGCCACGTCGCGTGGCGCTCGTAGCTGCCGGTCCTGATCGGCTTGCCTGACAGCTTCAACCCCATGGCTCCCTCTCCGGCCCCGCCCGCTCGATTGCGGTTGCCGTTTACCTTTTGTTAACCTTCATGGTACAAAAGGGGAACATGATGCATATGATGTGGCGGCACGAGCCCTTCATCAACATATGTTGGTTATACTGGAGCGAACGGACAACGACGATGGACGCCGGCGGCGCCGGCCCTTCCGCGGCAACTGAACCACGATGAGCACGGCAAGCGACAGTCTCTCCCCCATTTCCCGGCACGTCTGGGACGCCAAGTACCGGCTCAAGGACGGGGCTGGCGCGCCGCTCGAGGCGACGGTCGAGGACACCTTCGCCCGCGTCGCCCACGCGGTCGCCCGGGCCGAGAAGAAGAAGCGGCGCGCCCACTGGCAGGCCCGCTTCCAGGACGCCATGGCCGATTACGCCTTCCTGCCCGCCGGGCGCATCCTCGCCGGGGCCGGGGCCAAACGCAAGGTGACGCTCTTCAACTGCTTCGTCATGGGCGAGATCGCCGACGACATGGGCTCGATCTTCGAGAACGTGAAGGAAGCCGCGCTCACCATGCAGCAGGGGGGCGGCATCGGCCACGACTTCTCGACGCTGCGCCCCAAGGGCGCCCGCGTCGCGGGCGTCGGCGCGCAGGCCTCGGGACCGGTCAGCTTCATGGACGTGTGGGACGCGATGTGCCGCACCATCATGTCGGCCGGCATGCGGCGCGGCGCGATGATGGCGACGCTGGCCTGCGACCACCCCGACATCGAGACCTTCATCGAGGCCAAGCGCGACCCCCACCGGCTGCGCATGTTCAACCTGTCGGTGCTGGTCACCGACGCCTTCATGGCGGCGGTGCGCGAGGACCGGGACTGGGAGCTCGCGTTCGCCGGCACCGTCTACCGAACCGTGCGGGCACGGGCGCTGTGGGACAAGATCCTGCGCGCCACCTATGACTACGCTGAGCCGGGCGTGATCTTCATCGACCGCGTCAACCGGCTGAACCCGCTTTCCTATTGCGAGACGATCCACGCCACCAACCCGTGCGGCGAGCAGCCGCTGCCGCCCTATGGCGCCTGCCTGCTCGGCTCGATCAATCTGGCGCGTCTGGTGAAATGGCCCTTCGAGGAGGCGGCGGCGCTGGACGAGGCACGGCTCGACGAGTTGGTCGAGGTCGCGGTGCGCTTCCTCGACGACGTGATCGACATCTCGCACTATCCCCTCGAGGCGCAGCGGCGCGAGGCCGAGGCCAAGCGGCGCATCGGCCTCGGCGTCACCGGTCTCGCCGACGCGCTCATCATGTGCGGCGAACGCTACGGCTCGGCCGAGGCGGCCGCGCTCGCCGAGCGCTGGATGGGCAGAATCCAGCAGCGCGCTTATCTGGCGAGCGCCGAGCTGGCGGCGGAGAAGGGCGCGTTTCCGCTGTTCGACGCCGAGCGCTACCTGGCCTCGCCGGCACTCGCCGCCCAGCCCACCGCGGTGCGCGCGGCGATCGCCGAAAACGGGCTGCGCAACGGCCTGCTCACCTCGATCGCGCCGACGGGGACGATCTCGCTGTTCGCGGGCAACGTCTCGAGCGGCGTCGAGCCGGTATTCGATTTCAGCTACCGGCGGCGGATGCTGGAGGAGGGCGAGGCGGCGAGCGAGCACGTGGTCGAGGACTACGCCTACCGCGCCTTTCGCGCCGCCTTCGGGCCCGACGCCGCGCTGCCGGAGAGCTTCGTCACCACCGCCCAGCTCACCCCCTCCGACCACCTGGCCATGCAGGCCGCGCTTCAGGCGCATGTGGACAGCGCCATCTCCAAGACCGTGAACTGCCCCGAGACGATCGCCTTCGAGGACTTCAAATCGGTCTATGACGAGGCCTTCGCCCTGGGGCTCAAGGGCTGCACCACCTACCGGCC
>CAYVYD010000097.1:0-4493 GCA_964454415.1 uncultured Hyphomicrobiaceae bacterium
GCCCCAAGAGCGCGAACATGGAGTCCGACCAGCGCACTTGGCCACGGGCGATGTTCCAGTCCCACAAGCCGCAATCGGCGGCAGCCAGCAGCGGGTCGAAATCGCCGAGATGGGCGAAGCCACCGGCGGACGGAGCGAGGGAGGCGGGATGGGAGAGAAAGGCGGCGGAGACCAGCACCAGAAGCAGGGCGGTGGTGGCGAAGATGGTGGTGTCGAACACCGCCTCGCGCCACCAGCCCTCTAGCGCGCGCTCGTGGGGCTGGAACAGGGCGAGCTGGAGCGCCGGCGTCTCGATGTTGCGGACGGTGACGATGGCCTCGCGGCCGTCGCGCAAGGTGACGGGGAGGACGCCGGCCTCGGCGGCGAAGGCCATCAGGGGCTGATCCGAGCCGACCACGTCGGCGACGGTGCGCCCGAGGCGGGAGAGGTCGTAGGGCGCGGTCGCCTTGATCAGGCCCTCGCCGTCGGCGACGAGGACGATGCGTCCCTGGAGCGTCGCGCGGGGAGGCAGGATGGCGGCGAGCGTGTTCTGCCATTCGACGTCCTCACCGGTGGCCTCGGCGCCCGCGAGCTGGAATTTGACGGCGACGGTGTCGGCGACCAGGCCCAATTCGTCGCGGGCCTTGGCAAGCGCCGCGCTCTTGCCGTCGACGACGTGGCTCGCCGTGCCGGCGACGGTAAGCAGAAAGAATGCCGCGATCAGGAAAAAAACGGTACGGCGCAATACCGGCGTCGCGGGGAACAGGCGCGTGGCCATCGCGCCAATCAAGCCGCGACCCCCCTCTAGCGCTCCACCGGCGGGGAACGAATCCACGCCCCCGCGGACGGGCGTCGTCCGCGCCATTGGTGGCCCCCTCTCTTGTTCTCCCCCAAGGCAAAAAGGAGAGAACGACCGCATCGCCGCATCAGCGAATCACCCGGTCATTTGATTCGATTGCGGGGCCGCTTGTCCAGAGAGAACATGTGGAGAACTTGTGAGAAAGTTTGACAGAACCTTATTGATTCCAGGCGTTTATGAGATCGTCCTGGTGACGATCTCATAGCTGTCGCGGGAGAGATCGGGGGTGCGGGCGACGCGCTCGAGCTCGTCCCGCGCCAGGCCGCGGCGGCCGGGCTCGAGTTGCTTCCAACTCTTGAAGGCGCCCGCCAGGCGGGCCGCCATCTGCGGGTTGAACCGGTCGAGCGCCAGCACGGTGTCGGCGATGAAGGCGTAGCCGGCGCCGTCGGCGCGGTTGAAGCCCACCGGGTTGGCGCTGGCGAAGGTGCCGATCAGCGCGCGTACCTTGTTGGGCGTCTGGTAGGAGAACTGGGCGTGCCTGACGAGCGCGCGGACGCGCTCGAGCGTGCCGGGCAGGCTGGAGGCCGCCTGGAGCGCGTACCACTTGTCGACCACCAGGTGGTCGTCCTTCCAGGTCCGGTAGAAATCCTCGAACGCCTGGGCGCGGGCGGGGTGGTCCAGATGGGTGAGGATCGAGAGCGCCGCAACCCTGTCGGTCATGTTGGAGGCCCGGTCGTAATGGCGCTTGACGCGCTCGACCGCACCCCGAGCGCCGCCGGCGGCGAGCAGGGCAAGGGCCGCGTTGCGCAGCGCCCGCCTGCCGGCGCTGGCCGCATCCGGCGCGTAGGGGGATTTGTCCTCGAGCTCGCCATAGACTTCTTCCAGCTCGCCGTGGAGGTCCTGCCCGATGCGCCCGCGCAGGCGCTCATGCGCGGCGTGAACGGCGCCGGGGTCGACGTCGCGGCCCAGCTCGCGGGCGATGTCGGCCTCGCCCGGCGGCCTCAGGCATTCGGCGCGGAAGGCGGGCTCGAGGGACCGATCGGCAAGGGTGGCGCCGAGCGCCCGGGCGAAGCCCGTGCCGCTGCGGGGTTCGGCGCCCGAGCGGATCGCGCCCACCATGTCGATGATCACCGCGCTCGCATAGGCCTGCCCCGCCTGCCAGCGGTTGAAGGGGTCGCTGTCGTTGCTCATCAAGAATTCGAGCTCGGCCTCGCTCATCGGCGTCGCGACATTCACCGGCGCGGAGAAGCCGCGCAGCAGCGAGACGACGGGGCGGATGGCGACGCCGGTGAAGCGGAAGGTCTGCCTGGCGCCCGCGAGCTCCACCAGGCCGCCCGCCACGGGTTCGCCGTTTTCGCCGGTGAGCGGCAGGTCGCCGCCATTGGGGCCGAGCAGGCCGAGCTTGACGGGGATGGGAAGCGGCGCCTTGGTCTTCTGACCGGGCGTGGGGGGCGTGCGCTGGGCGATCTCGAGGGCGGCGGTGCGGGATTGGGCGTCGTGATCAAGCCGCCAGGACAGCTCAGGCGTGCCCGCCTGGGCGTACCAGTCGAGGAAGGGCTCGAGGTCGGCACCGTTGGCGTCGGCCATGGCGGCGACGAAATCCTCCACCACCGCCGCCTCGCCGTCGTGGCGGCGGAAATAGAGCTCGAGGCCCTTGCGGAAGCCCTCGCGGCCGAAGCGGGTCTGCAGCATGCGGCAGAGCTCGGCGCCCTTTTCGTAGACGGTGGCGGTATAGAAGTTGTTGATCTCGATATAGGAGGAGGGCCGCACCGGGTGGGCCAGCGGGCCTGCGTCCTCGCTGAATTGCTGCGCCTTCAGGGTGCGCACGTCGGCAATCCGCTTGACGGCGGCCGAGCGCATGTCGGCGGTGAACTCCTGGTCGCGGAAGACGGTCAGGCCTTCCTTGAGGCAGAGCTGGAACCAATCGCGGCAGGTGACGCGGTTTCCGGTCCAGTTGTGGAAATATTCGTGACCGATCACCGCCTCTATTGCCGCGTAATCGGCGTCGGTCGCGGTGTCGGGGCGGGCCAGGATCAGCTTGTCGTTGAAGACGTTGAGGCCCTTGTTCTCCATCGCGCCCATGTTGAAGTCGGAGACGGCGACGATCATGAAGATGTCGAGGTCGTATTCGAGGCCGAAGCGCTCCTCGTCCCAGGCCATGGCCCGCTTCAAGGACTCCATCGCCCAGTCGCAGCGGTCCTCCTTGCCGGGCTCGACATAGATCCGCAGGTCGACCTCCCGGCCCGAGCGGCTGGCGAAGCGGTCGCGCGCGCAGGCGAGGTCGCCGCCCACCAGGGCGAACAGGTAACTCGGCTTGGGATGGGGGTCGTGCCAGCGGGCGAAGTGGCGCTTGGTGCCGGCGACCGCGCCGCTCTCGACGTTGTTGCCGTTGGCGAGCAGGACCGGCGCCTCGGCGCGCTCGGCCTCGATGCGGACCGAATAGACCGAGAGCACGTCGGGGCGGTCGAGGGAGAAGGTGATGCGGCGGAAGCCCTGCGGCTCGCACTGGGTGCAGTAAACGTCGCGCGAGCGGTAAAGCCCCGAAAGCGCCTTGTTCGCTTCCGGGTTGCAGTGGGTGACGATGTCGAGCTCGAACGGCCGCCCGGGCGGGCGGGGGAGCTCGAGGCCGGTCTCGTCCGCCACGTAGTCGGCGGGCGTGAGCGCGCGCCCGTCGATGATCACCGATTCGAGCTCAAGACCGGTGCCGTCGAGACGCAGCGGGGCGCCTGCCTCGGCGGCGGGATTGGGGCGCAACCGCAGGCGCGAGGCGACGCGGGTGCGGCTCGGCGCCAGGGCGACGTCGAGTTCGATCTGGTCGACCAAGTAGACGCTCGGCCGGTAATCGGCGAGGTGAACGGCTTTTGTAAGGGGCTTGGTCATCGGCCGGGACGCGTGGGCGGGGGTCCCCGTTGTTTAGAGCCTTTCCGCTCCATATGGAACCGTCGTGACGGCGCGATTTTACGCCGGCCATGGCGCAAAAGCGCCCGTCCCGCACGCGCTGAACGTGAAACGGACCTGATCCCGTATCGAGGGGAAAGGCGCTAGCCGCCGCGGCGGCAAAACCAAGGGGGGGCGTGGCGGGGCGCGGTCCTCGGGCCGGCCGCGCCCGGGAAGGTCAGGGGGTGGGAATGGTTCCCACGGCCTGTTCGGGACGGGGCGGAATCGCAACCGAAACCTTTTGGCCGTCGGCGCGCGGTTCGTTGACCGTCTCCATGGTCTGGTCGATCTGCCGCAGCACGCGGCCCGCGGTATCCGCCAGCTCCAGCAGCGTGCTGGGCAGATTCTCCGGCTCGGTCCTGGCGTGCTCGACGAAGTTGCCGAGCAGGGTGAACAGGATCGGCGCGCGGACCAGCAACTGGGCCTGCCGTTCGATGCGGTTGGGATCGAGGTCGTACTCGGCGCCCGGAACCCGCCAACCGCCCCAGTCGCGCTCGGTGGTGACGACCACCGGATGGGTGCCCGGAAAGGGGTGATGGCCGCATTGCTCGGCCGACTTCCAGCGGTTCTGGCCGCGCATCAGGCGCCACTGGCTGCCATCGATGCCGGGCATGTCCTGGAGGGCGGCCGACTCCTCCTCGAGCTCGTCCTGGGTGAACTCGCGGCCCAGACCGCAGTCATACATGACCTTGATGGGCGCGTCGCAGCCGCGCACCCATTTGGGGACGACGCGCTCGATATAGGCCCAGGTGCCCACGGGCTTGACGAACACGCGCTG
>CAYVYD010000097.1:4593-8730 GCA_964454415.1 uncultured Hyphomicrobiaceae bacterium
GCGCAGTTTCCATGAACAGCCGGCGCCGGCAACAGGCATGAAAAACCGTGATACATAGGCGATAGTCGCAGAGAAGCCGGCAACGCGCCCAATTCGGCCGTGTCCCGGCGGCTGCGGGTTTGGGAGAACGCTGATGTCAAAGAACGGGCAGGCGCCTGCCTACGACTTCATCAAATTCGAGGAAAAGGGCGATACCGCGCGGATCACGCTCAACCGGCCCGAGGTGGTGAACTGCCTCTCGATCCCGATGTCGGACGAGCTGGTGGACGCCTTCGAGCGGCTGCGGCAATCGAAAACGGTCAAGTTCGTGGTGATCACCGGCGCCGGCGGCAATTTCTGCGCCGGCGACGATCTGAAGGAGATGTCGCTGGGTGAATGGGGCAATTCCAACGACTACTTCCACCGGGTGCGCTACTACCAGTGGATGGCCTACGCGCTGGAGGAGCTCGACAAGATCACGATCGCGGCGATCGACGGCCACGCGGTGGGCGGCGGGCTCGAGATCACAATGTGCTGCGATTTCGCGATCGCAACGCGGCGGGCCAAATGGGGCATGCCGGAGGTGGATTGGGGGATCACGCCGGGCTGGGGCGGCACGACGCGGTTGGCGCGGCTGGTGGGGCGGCGCCGGGCCAAGGAGATCAACATGCTGGCCGCTATCCATCCGGCGCAGACGGCGGTGGACTGGCATTTGTGGAACCGGGTCTGCGACGACGACAAGCTCGAGGACGAAGTGGCCGCGCTCATCGAGCTGCTGCGGGCCAAGAGCCAGCAGACCTTGCGCCAGCTCAAATTCATCATCAACAAGAACGTCGAGACCGACCTCTACACGGCGCAGGCCTTCGAGGCGCTATCGGCCGCCTGGACGGCGTCCGTCAACGGCTGGGCGGAGGTGCCCGACGCCGACGGCGGCGAGGGGCTGAAGGCGTTCCGCGAGAAGACGGCGCTCAAGGACAAGCGGCGCGCCTTGGGCAAGGATTTCTGGGTGGAGCGGGAGTGAGCGGGCAAGCGAGCGGGCGATGAACGCGGAGCGATCCAGGAGCGTCACGGGCGGACCAGACCGGCGGTTTTCCGTCGCGCCGATGATGGCGCGCACCGACCGGCACTGCCGCAGCTTCCTGCGGCTGATCACGGCGCGCGCGCTGCTCTATAGCGAGATGGTCACCGCCGAGGCGCTGATCCATGGCGACGCCGCGCGCCTGCTCGCCTTCGATCCGGCCGAGCATCCGGTCGCGCTGCAATTGGGAGGCAGCGACCCGGCGGCGCTGGCGGCGGCGGCCCGGCTCGGCGCGGCGGCGGGCTATGACGAGATCAACCTCAATGTGGGCTGTCCCTCCGACCGGGTCCAATCGGGCCGGTTCGGCGCATGCCTGATGGCCGAGCCCGAGCGGGTGGCCGACTGCGTCGCGGCGATGGCGGGGGAGACGACGCTTCCCGTCACCGTCAAGTGCCGTATCGGCATCGACGATCAGGACAGCGAGGAGGACCTCGACCGGTTCGTGGCCGCGGTCGCGGCGGCGGGTTGCGTCACCTTCATCGTGCACGCCCGCAAGGCCTGGCTCGAGGGGGTGAGCCCGAAGGCCAACCGCGATGTCCCGCCGCTCGATTACGCCCGCGTCCACCGGCTGAAGGCGGCCCGGCCGGAGCTCGAGATCATCGTCAATGGCGGGATCGGGACGCTCGACCAATGCGAAGAGCATCTGCAAGGGGTCGACGGCGTGATGCTGGGGCGTGCCGCCTATCACGATCCCTATCTGCTGGCGGGCGTCGACGAGCTGATCTTCGGCGAAGCGGGCGCGCGGCCGAACCGCGCGCAAATCCTTAAGCGTTTCCTGCCCTATGCGGAAGCCGCGCTCACCCGCGGCGAGCCGCTCAATCACATGACGCGGCACGTGCTGGGGCTCTACAAGGGCCGGCCCGGCGCGCGCGCCTTCCGGCGCATCCTGAGCGAGGGCGCCGCCCGCGAGGGCGCGGGAGCGGAGGTGCTGCTGCGCGCCCTCGAGGCGGTGGGCGAACGGGCGGGGGACGAACAAGCGGGGGGCATCGCCGCCGCCGCCGAATAGGGGGATCAGAGCTTCTGGTTGTAGGCGCCGATTTGCGGGATCGCCGCCAAGTGGGAATCGATCTCGGCGAAGATCGCCCGCATCATCGCTTCGGAGGTGGGACTTTCCACCACCACCACCAGTTCCGGCTTGTTGGAGGAGGCACGCACCAGACCCCAGGTGCCGTCCTCGAGCACGACGCGCACGCCGTTCACGGTGATGAGGTCGCCGATCCGCTGGCCGGCGACCTCGCCGCCCTGGTCCGCGATCGCGCGGAAATGGGCGACGACGTCCTCGACGACGGCGTATTTCTCCTCGTCGGCGCAATGCGGCGACATGGTCGGCGATTGCCAGGTCCGCGGCAGCGCCTCCTTGAGCTCTCCGAGGCTTTTCCCCGGATTGCGGTCGAGCATGTCGAGGACGGCGAGGGCGGAGACCAGCCCGTCGTCGTAACCCCGCCCCAGCGGCGGGTTGAAGAAGAAGTGGCCCGATTTCTCGAAGCCGGCGATCGCGCCGGTCTCGTGGCTGTAGCGCTTGATGTAGGAATGGCCGGTCTTCCAATAGGTGCAGGTGGCGCCGTTGGCCTCGAGAACGGGATCGGTCATGAACAGGCCGGTCGATTTGACGTCGGCGACGAAATGGGCGCCGGCGAAGCGGGCAGAGATGTCGCGGGCGAGCATCACGCCCACCTTGTCGGCGAAGATCTCCTCGCCCCCGTCATCGACGACGCCGCAGCGGTCGCCGTCGCCGTCGAAGGCGAGCCCAAGATCGGCGCCCGAGGCGAGCACCGCCTCGCGCACGTCCGCCAGCATGGCCATGTCCTCGGGGTTGGGGTTGTAGTGGGGGAAGCTATGGTCGAGCCGGCAATGGAGCGGCACCACCTCGCAGCCGACGCGCTTCAGCACCACCGGCGCGAAGGCGCCGGCGGTGCCGTTGCCGCAGGCGACGACCGCCTTGATCGGGCGCTCGAGGGGAGGCCGGTCGGTGAGGTCGGCGATGTAGCGCTCCGCAAAGCCCTCGACCTCGATCACCCGCCCGCCCGGGCGTTCGCGGCCATGCGCGCCGAGCACGATCTGCTTGAGCGCCGTCATCTCCTCGGGGCCGAAGGTGAGCGGGCGCTCCAGCCCCATCTTGATGCCGGTCCAGCCATTCTCGTTGTGGCTCGCCGTCACCATGGCCACACCTTCGACGCCGAGGGCGAACTGCGCGTAATAGGCGGTGGGCGAGAGCGCCAGGCCGATGTCGTGGACCTCGGCTCCGCCCTTGACCAGCCCCGCGACCAGCGCCCCTTTGATGGCGGGCGAATAGGAGCGGTAGTCGTGGCCCACCACCAGGCGCGCGGGCACGCCGCGGTCGTGGAAGAGCTCCGCCAACCCCAATCCGATCGCCTCCAGCCCCTTGAGGTTGATCTCCTCCGGGTAACGCCAGCGGGCGTCGTATTCGCGGAAGCCCGTCGCCTTGATGAAGGGAACGGCCTCGAAATCGGGCGCGTCGGGCGTCATGTCGTCGCGGGGTTTTTGCAGCATCGCCGGCCGGTCCATTGCATCGGAACTCGCGCGGAACGGGCGCACAATCGGACCCGTCGGCCGTGCCGTCAACCGCTCTTTGCCCGTTGTCGCGTGCCTATTGGACGAGGACGAGCTCGTTGCCCTGCATGTCGAAGCGGCTCAGCCTCGAGATGAAGCTCATGCCGAGCAGGTTGACGGCGAGCTTGCCGGGCTCGGCCACCATGGCGGGCACGTTGCGCACCATGATGTCGTCCACCTCCAGGCGGTCGATGGTGACGGGGGCGACGCGGGCGACGCCGTTCGCCGTCTTGGTGAGCCCGGTGAAGTGGAGCGCGCCGCCCGAGAAGCCGAGCCGCTGGGCGTCCTCGTAGGTGAGCGCCACCACCGTGGCGCCGGTGTCGGCCATGAAGTCGACCGTGCGGCCGTTCACATAGGCCTTGACCGCGAAGTGGCCGTTGCGGTCGGCGCGCAGGCGGACGCTGCGCTCCGCGGCGGCGCGGGGCGCGCCCTCCTCGACGGGGTTGGCCTCGAGCGCCGCGCGCGCGGCGTTTTCGGCCTCGTCGAAGGTCAGACCGATCGCGTTGACG
>CAYVYD010000098.1:0-8503 GCA_964454415.1 uncultured Hyphomicrobiaceae bacterium
TCCCAGGGGATCTCGCTCGCCCGCTGCACCAGCAACGCCTTGGGACAGCCCGCGTTCTCAGCCACCTCCACCAGGCGTTTGGAATTGGAGCTGTTCTGGGCGCCGACCACGATCATCGCCTGGCACTTGGCGGCGATCGCCTTGACCGCCGCCTGCCGGTTGGTGGTGGCGTAGCAGATGTCTTCCTTGTGCGGGCCGACGATGTCGGGGAAGCGCTCGCGCAGGATCGAGACGATCTCGTTGGTATCGTCGACGGAAAGCGTGGTCTGGGTGATGTAGGCGATCGCCTTGGGGTCGCGGGGTTCGAAGACGCGGGCCTGGTCCGCGGTCTCGATCAGCTTGACCGCGCCGTCCGGCAACTGGCCCATGGTGCCGATCACCTCTGGATGCCCGGTATGGCCGATCAGGATGATCTCGAACCCCTTGGCGAAGTGGCGCTCGGCCTCGACATGCACCT
The DNA here is from genome assembly GCA_964454415.1 of uncultured Hyphomicrobiaceae bacterium. GTDB lineage: Bacteria > Pseudomonadota > Alphaproteobacteria > Rhizobiales > Methyloligellaceae > JAJFHN01. The sequence continues at coordinate 458 of CAYVYD010000098.1, forward strand.
TGGAGACCAGCGGGCAGGTGGCGTCGAGATAGAAGAAATTGCGCGCCTTGGCCGAGGCGGGCACCGATTTCGGCACGCCGTGGGCGGAAAAGATGACCGGCGCGCCGGTGTCGGGGATCTCGTCCAGCTCTTCGACGAAAACGGCTCCCTTCTCGCGCAGGCTGTCGACGACGAACTGGTTGTGCACGATCTCGTGGCGCACATAGACGGGCGCGCCATAGGTCTTCAGCGCGAGCTCCACGATCTGGATGGCGCGGTCGACGCCGGCGCAGAATCCGCGCGGCGCCGCCAGCAGAATCTCCAGCTTGGGCGCGTCCTCAACCTTATGACAATATTGAGACAATCGCGTTCACCTTGCCGTTGTCGAACGGTCCATAAACGGGCTCAGCCCGGCAAATGCATCTTGCGGCGTTCAGGCTTGCCGGATAGGGTCTTGAGCATTGTCGCAGGGCAATAACAAGAAATAAATTGTGGTTGACGCGTGCAAGCATACAGATGTTTGGATGCGTAAGCTGTCAAGAGCATGAGTTGGGGGCCCGTTGCACGTCAGCAGGAGAAGCGCCGCTCATTCGGCTCGGTTTGCGCGCGCACGATCCGTATTCATCGGCGCGTTGATAGCCATTGCGCTGTCGGGCTGCGCCATCTCGCAAATCACCTCGCCCTTTCGCTCGCGCGGCGAGCGTGGCGGCTGGAACGCGACGGTGAGCGAGGACCGTCTGCTCGAGGCTGCCAAGAACGACACCTCAAGTCAAATCGACCTGCCCTCGCGCGACGCCGGATGCCCGCGCTTCGGCGTCTGGCAGCGGGACCGCATGCTGACCTTCTACGAGAAGGATAGGGTGGGTGATCAGTTGGCGATCCGCTATCGCGGCGAGATCACAAAGACGGCGCGCGAGTGCGAAATCGGGCGCAACAGCGCCACCGTCAAATACGGTTTTGCCGGCCGCGTGCTGTTGGGCCAGCGCGGCAAGCCCGGCGTGATCAAGCTGCCGCTGCGCGTCCACGTCACCGACGCCTCGCGCAACATCATCTCGAGCCAATCGATGACCGTGTCGGTCGACGTGCCGCCGGGCGCCCTGGTGGGCTATTTCTCGGCCGTCCGCGAGGTCACCTTTCCCCTCTCCCGGGGCGGCGATCCCACCCAATACCAGCTTTACGTCGCCTTCGACCGGAGCGCGCCGGGGACCGGTTAGGACACGTTTTTCCACCGAAAAATCCGCGTCTGAGCGCGTCGGTTGACTCGTCCTTGCGAGCTTCTATCATGCCCGGCGCCACCCTCGTTCGGGGTGGCGACAAGGCCGTGTGATCCCCGCGGGAGAGACCGGACCGTCCGGCGCCGAAGGAGCAACCGCCCCGGAAACTCTCAGGCAAAAGGACCGCAGGGTGACGGCACTCTGGAAAGCAGCCGGCGCTGACGCGCGGGCTCACCGAAGGGGATAGGCCCGCGCTCGTCGGCGCGGGATAAATCTCTCAGGTTCCCTGACAGATGGGGCGCGTCTCGAGCTCGGGCTGGGGACGCGCGCAACAATTTGTCGGCGGGAAGCTCGAGAGGCATGGGCCAGCAGCACGCGAAGCAGCAGGAAGCGGCGTTGAAGCGCACGCCGCTGCATGCCCTCCATCTCGAGCGCGGCGCCAGGATGGTGCCCTTCGCCGGCTACGAGATGCCCGTCAGCTATCCCTCCGGCATCATCAGGGAACATCTCCACACCCGCGCCGAGGCAGGCCTGTTCGACGTCTCCCATATGGGCCAGGCGCTCGTCACCGGGCCCGATCACGAAACCAGCGCCCGCGCGCTCGAGGCGCTGATGCCGTCGGCCCTCGTGGAGCTTGCGCCCGGCGCCATGCGCTACGGCTTCCTGCTCAACGACGGCGGCGGGATCATCGACGATCTCATCGTTACCCGGCCCGCCGCCGCCGGCGAGGGGACGCTCATGCTCGTCGTCAACGCCGACCGCAAGGCGATCGACTACGAGGTGCTGCGCGGCGCGTTGCCTTCAGGGGTCGCGCTCGCGCCGCTGGAGACGCGCGCGCTGCTGGCGCTGCAGGGGCCGGCGGCGGCGGCCGTCCTTGCCCGCCACGCGCCGGAAGCGGCCGCGCTCGCCTTCATGGGCGCGCGGGCCATGGCCTTCGACGGGATCGACTGCCATATCAGCCGCTCGGGCTACACCGGCGAGGACGGCTTCGAGATTTCGCTCGAGGCCGCCCAAGCCGGGGCGGTGGCCCGGGCGCTGCTGGCCGAAACGGAGGTCGAGCCGGCGGGGCTGGGAGCGCGCGACTCGCTGCGCCTCGAGGCCGGGCTCTGCCTCTACGGCCACGACCTCGACGAGACGGTCTCGCCGGTCGAGGCGGGGCTCGGCTGGGCCATCGGCAAAAGAAGGCGCGAGGAGGGGGGCTATCGCGGCGCGGCGAGGATCGCGCGCGAGCTCGAAGGAGGACCCAAACGCCGGCGGGTCGGCCTGCGCTTGGAAGGCGGCGCGCCCGCCCGCCAGGGGTGCGTGATCAGCGACGGGGAGGGCCGCGCGCGCGGCGTGGTGACGAGCGGCGGCTTCGCGCCGTCGCTGGGGGCGCCGGTGGCGATGGGCTATGTCGAGCCTGCCCTGGCGGCGCCCGGAACGAGGGTGCAACTGACGGTCCGGAACAAGGAGGTGCCCGCGGAAGTCGCGGCACTCCCCTTCGTGCCGCACCGCTACCACCGGGCAAAGGCGGCGTGAGCCGGCGCCCGATCGAGCGGCTTCATCGAGGGAAAAGACATGAGTGATCTAAAGTTCAGCAAGGACCATGAATATCTCCGCCTGGAGGGCGAGCTGGCGGTGGTCGGCATCACCCAATACGCCCAGGAGCAGCTTGGCGACATCGTCTTCGTCGATCTGCCGGAGATCGGGCGGGCGCTCGCCAGGGGCGACGAGGCGGCGGTGGTCGACTCGGTGAAGGCGGCGGCGGAGGTCTACGCGCCGGCCGGCGGCGAGGTGGTCGAGGTCAATGGCGAGCTCACCAAGAACCCGGCGCTCGTCAACGAGGACGCGGAGGGCGGCGGCTGGTTCTTCAAGCTCAAGCTGGCGAAGCCCGAGGAAGTGGCGGAGCTGATGGATCAGAAGGCCTATGCCGCCTATCTCGAGGGCTTGAGCTGATGCGCTACCTGCCGCTCGGCCCCGAGGACCGCGAGGCGATGCTGTCGCGCATCGGCGTCGCCTCGGTGGACGATCTGTTCGAGAGCGTCCCACCGGCGGTGCGGATGACCGCACTTCCCGACCTGCCGCGGCACAGCGGCGAGCTCGAAGTCGAGCGCCAGATGGCGGCTCTGGCGGGACGCAACACAGCCGCCTCGTCCGTTCCCTTCTTCGTCGGCGCCGGCGCTTACAAGCACCACATTCCGGCGAGCGTCGATCATCTGATCCAGCGCTCGGAGTTCCTCACCTCCTATACCCCCTATCAGCCCGAGATCGCCCAAGGCACGCTGCAATATCTCTTCGAGTTCCAGACCCAGGTGGCGCTCTTGACCGGCATGGAGGTGGCCAACGCCTCGATGTATGACGGCTCGACCGCCTGCGCCGAGGCGGTGCTGATGGCTCACCGGTTGACCAAGCGCAAGAGCGCGGTGCTCTCGGGCGGGCTCCACCCCCATTACGCGGCCGTGGTCGAGACGCTCTCGCGCTATTCGGGCGCCGAGGTGGTGATGCTTCCCCCCGGCCCCGAGGCCGCTGGCGGCGAGGAGGAGGCGCTCGACGGCGAGACCTCCTGCGTCGTGGTTCAGATGCCGGACGTCTTCGGCAATGTGCGCGACCTCTCCGCCCTCGCCAAGGCGGCCCACGACAAGGGCGCGCTGCTCGTCGTCGCGGTCACCGAGGCGGTCTCGCTAGGCGCGCTCACCTCGCCTGGCGAGATGGGTGCCGACATCGTCGTGGCCGAGGGCCAGTCGCTCGGCAACGGGCTCAATTTCGGCGGCCCCTATGTGGGGCTGTTCGCGACCCGGGCCGCGTTCGTGCGCCAGATGCCGGGGCGGATTTGCGGCGAGACGGTAGACGCCGAAGGGCGCCGCGGCTACGTGCTGACGCTCTCGACCCGCGAGCAGCACATCCGCCGCGAGCGGGCGACGAGCAACATCTGCACCAATTCGGGGCTTTGCGCGCTCGCCTTCACCATCCACCTCTCGCTGCTGGGGGAAAAGGGCATGCGGCGGCTCGCGGCGCTCAACCACGAGGCCGCGGTGGCGCTCGTCGAGGAGCTCGCCGCGATCGGGGGCGTCGAGCTGGTGACGCAGAGCTTCTTCAACGAGTTCACGATCCGCGTTCCGGGCGACGCCGCGGCCGTCGTCGACCGGATGGCCGAGAAGGGCGTGCTGGCGGGCGTCCCGTTCTCCAGGCTGCGACCGGATCTGGATGATTTCCGCGATCTCATCGTCGCCGCCGCCACCGAGGTGACGAGCGTCGAGGACCGCGCCGCCTACCGCGCGGCGCTTGCCGAGGTGATCGGCTCATGAGCGGCGAGGCGCGGGACAAGACGGCGCCGGCGCGGCTGACGGCGGCCGAGCGAACCTTCGGTGGCAATGAGGGGCTTAGAATCGAGGAGCCGCTGATCTTCGAGATCGGCGGCGCCGAGAAGAGCGGCGTCGATCTGCCGGAGCCGGCGGGCTCGGGAGCGCGCCTCGGCGGCCTGGAACGGCGGGGGGCGATCGGCCTGCCGGGCCTGAGCGAGCCCGAGGCGCTGCGCCATTACGTGCGGCTTTCGCAAAAGAACTACGCCATCGACATGGGCACCTATCCGCTCGGCTCCTGCACCATGAAGCACAATCCGCGCCTCAACGAGAAGGTGGCGCGGCTGCCGGGTTTCGCCGACATCCATCCCCTGCAGCCGCGCTCGAGCGTTCAGGGCGCGCTCGAGCTGATGGCGCGGCTCTCGGCCTGGCTCTGCGAGCTCACCGGCATGCCCGGCGTCGCGCTCTCGCCCAGGGCCGGCGCCCATGGCGAGCTCTGCGGCATGACCGCGATCCGCGCGGTGCACGAGGCCAAGGGCGAGAAACGCTCGGTGGTGCTGGTGCCCGAATCCGCCCACGGCACCAATCCGGCGACCGCCGCGCTGCTCGGCTACCGCGTCGAGGCGCTCCCCGCCCGCGACGACGGCACCGTCGCGGCCGAGGCGGTGCGCGCGGCGATTTCCGGCGAGGTCGCCGGCATTATGTTGACCAACCCCAACACCTGCGGCCTGTTCGAGCGCGACATCGTCGAGATCGCAGAGATCGTCCACGGCGCAGGCGCCTATTTCTATTGCGACGGCGCCAACTTCAACGCCATCGTCGGCAAGGTGCGGCCCGGCGACCTCGGCATCGATTGCATGCACATCAACCTGCACAAGACCTTCTCCACCCCCCATGGCGGCGGCGGTCCGGGCTCGGGGCCGGTGGTGTTTTCTAAAGCCCTCGCCCCCTTCGCGCCCGTGCCTTACGTGATCGAGACGGACGACGGATATGCACTCGTCGAAACGGCCGACGCCGCCAAGGACGCCGAGCCGTTCGGCCGGCTCACCGCCTTTCACGGCCAGATGGGCATGTTCGTGCGGGCGCTCGCCTATATGATGAGCCACGGCGCCGACGGCATGCGGCAGGCGAGCGAGGACGCGGTGCTCAACGCCAATTATCTGCGCGCCTCTCTCCGAGATCACCTGTCGCAGCCCTTCGGCGATCGGCCCTGCATGCACGAGGTGCTGTTCGACGACGCCTTCCTCGAGGGGACCGGCGTCACGACCAACGACTTCGCCAAGGCGTTGATCGACGAGGGTTTCCACCCGATGACGGTCTATTTTCCGCTGGTCGCCCACGGCGCGATGCTGATCGAGCCGACGGAATCGGAATCGAAAGCCGCGCTCGACCAGTTCGTCGCGGTGATGGGCGATCTCGCCGCCGCCGCCAAGGCGGGCGATGTGGCGCGCTTCAAGGAGGCGCCCCGCTACGCGCCGCGCCGACGGCTGGACGAGACCCGCGCCGCGCGCCAGCCGGTGCTGCACTGGCGGGGCGAGCCGGGGCGGCAAGCGGCGGAGTAGGGGAACGGAAGAGGGTGAGGCGGGCGCCAGCGCCGCGTTAGTTCAGCTTGCCCTTGAGGCCGCCGATGCTCTTGTCGACCAGCTTCGAGGCGGCGGCGGGGGTGAGCTTCTTGTCGATCAGGGTCTTGGCCGCGTCGACGGCGATCTCGATCGTCTTGGCGCGCACCTCGGCGAGCGCCTGGGCCTCGGCGCGGGCGATCTTGTCATGGGCCATGCGGCTGCGCCGTTCCAGCGATTCCTCGAAGGACTTGCGCGTCTCCTCGGCCATGATCTCGGCCTCGCGCCTGGCCAGATTGATGATCTCGCTCGCCTCCTTCTCGGCGTCCCGCTGCTTGCGCTCGTAGTCGGCGAGAATCGCCTGGGCCTCCTCGCGCAGGCGCCGTGCCTCGTCGAGCTCGGCCGCGATCTGCTCGGCGCGGTGGTCGAGCGCGGCGATGATCCTTTGCGGCAGGCGGTAATAGAGGACGACGGCGACGAAGATGAAGAACGAGACGGCCACCCAGAACTCAGGCTGAAGCAACATCGTCCCCTCCCTCACTCGGCCTGTGCCTTGGCGACCGCGGCGTCGAGCTCGCGTTTGGTCGTGCTGCCGCCGATCAGCGCGGTGACGATGTTCTCGGCCGTCGTCGCGGCCACGGCGTTGACCTGCGAGAGCGCGTCGCTCTTGGCGGTGGCGATGCGGGCCTCGGCGGCTTCGGCCTGTTCGGCCATCTTCCGCTCGAATCGGGTGCGTTCGTCCTCCAGCTCGCGGGTGAGCTTCTCGCGCTTATCCCGGGCGATGGCGTGGGCCTTGGCGCGGGATTCCGCCAAGGCCTGCTCATAGGCGGCGATCGCTTCCTCGGTCTTCTGCTTGAGCTGCTCGGCCTGGTCGAGATCGCTGGCGACGCGGTCGCGGCGCTCCTCGATCACCATGCCGATGCGCGGCAGGGCGATCTTCGCCATCACCCAATAGAGCGTGGCGAAGGTGATCGCGAGCCAGATCAGTTGTGGCGCGAAATCGTTGACGTCGAGCTGCGGCATGGCACGGGCCTACTTGGGCGGATCCGGTCGTGGGCGCCCTTAGAAGACGAATAGAATGATGAGCGCGACCACCAGGCCGAACAGGCCGGTCGCCTCGGCCAGCGCGAAGCCCAGCAGCAGGTTGGCGAATTGGCCTTGCGCCGCCGAGGGGTTGCGCAGAGCGCCCGAGAGGTAGTTGCCGAAAATGATGCCGATGCCCACACCGGCGCCCACCAGCGCGATCGAGGCGAGCCCGGCGCCGATCAGTTTTGCAGCTTCAACTTCCATTGACTTCTCTCCTTGCGTGTTGAACCGCTCCAGACGAGCCCCGCTAATGCAGATAGAGGGCGTCGTGGAGATAGATGCAGGTCAGAATGGCGAACACATAGGCCTGGAGGAACGCGACCAGCACTTCCAGTCCGGTGAACGCCACCATGAAGGCGAGCGGCGCCCAGCCGCCCAGGACCCCGAGACCGACGACGAAGCCGCCGAACACCTTGAGCATGGTGTGGCCCGCCATCATGTTGGCGAACAGGCGCACCGACAGGCTGATCGGGCGGGTGAGATAGGAGATCAGCTCGATCACCACCAGCAGGGGCAGCAGGAGGATGGGCACGCCCTTGGGCACGAAATAGCTCAGGAAATGGGTGCCGTGGCGCACGCAGCCGATCACGGTCACCGACAGGAAGATGAAGGCGGCGAGCGCGAAGGTGACGATGATGTGGCTGGTGACGGTGAAGGAATAGGGCACCATGCCCAGCATGTTGCAGAACAGCACGAACATGAAGAGCGTGAAGATGAAAGGGAAATAGCGCTGGCCGGCAGCGCCCACATTGTCGCGCACCATGGAGGCGATGAACTCGTAGGAGAGCTCGGCCAGGGACTGCATCCGACCCGGCACTAGCGCGCGGCCGCGCATGCTGAAGATCACGAAGGCGCTGATCAGCAGCGCGGCGATCACCATGAAGAGGGAGGAGTTGGTGAAGGAGGCGTCGATGCCGAAGACGTCGAGCT
>CAYVYD010000099.1:0-8451 GCA_964454415.1 uncultured Hyphomicrobiaceae bacterium
GCCAGGCGCTGACGGCTCCAGGGTAGCTCCCTACCCCGGCTCTCCTGTTACAGAGCAATATTGTGGAAATCAGGGCAAACTATTGGTTTTGATTTGACATCCCGCGAATCAGCCGACTTCGCGCCGGAATTCCAGCTCCCAAGATCGCGGAGACCTGCCGCCCGAGGCCGATTGTGGCGGTTAGTGGCGCGACGAGGCGGGCGCCTGCCGCGGCTCACGGTCCGTCCCCTCGCCCTCATGAACGATGCGCCATACGACGCCGGACAGATCGTCGGAGACGTAAATGGTGCCGTCGCTTGCCTCGACCACGTCGACGGGCCTTCCGATCACGTCCTCATCCACCTCGAAACCGGTCAGAAACGGGCGTTCGGTGATGCTGCCGTCGTCCTGCCAGTGCAGCGAAACCACCCGATAGCCCGACCGCGACGAGCGGTTCCAGCTTCCGTGCTCGGCGACCAGCGCGGCGTTGCCGTAGCCGGGCGCCCGCTGGTGGCGCAAAAAGGTAAGCGCCAGCGGCGCGGAATGGGGGGTTAGCTTGTGGACCGGCTTGATCGTGCGCCCGGCGTGGAGCTGCCCGCGTTCGCCGAGATCCGGGTCGGCGACATTGTCGCCATGGAAGAAGGGCCAGCCGTAAAATCCGTCCTTCTCGATCAGATTGACCTCCTCCGGCGGAGAATCGTCGCCCAGCCAGTCGCGGCCGTTGTCGACGCCGTAGAGCGCGCCGCTGCCCGGCTGCCAATCGAAGCCGACGGTGTTGCGCAGCCCCGAGGCGTAGAGCTCGGGCGCCCCGCCCAGCTTGAAGCGCACCATCGCGGCGCGCCAGGGATGACTCTCGACGCAGACGTTGCAGGTCGATCCGATGCTCACATAGAACCAGCCGTCGGTGCCCTTCTTGATGGTCCGGGTCCAGTGGGCGCCGCCTTCCGGGATCTCCGCCGCCAGGCGCTCGGGCGCGCCGGTGACGCGGCCCTGGGCGGCGTCGTAACTGACCCTCACCACATCGCCCGATTCCGCCACATAGAGCCAACCCTCGTCGAGCAGGAGACCGTGCGGCGCCTTCAGGTCGTCGAGCAGCGTTTCGACGCCGTCGGCGCGGCCGTCGCCGTCGGCGTCGGCCTTGAGGCGCAACACCCGCCGACCGGGAACCGTTACCAAGAGATCGCCATTGGGCATCACCGCCATGGCCCGCGCGCGGCCGAGGCCGGCGGCGTAGAGATTGACCTTGAAACCGTCGGGAACCTTGAGGCGTTCGAGGAATTGCGGCTCCATCTCGAAGCTCGCCCGCGTCATGGTGATGCCGGGAATCTCGAAGGTCGGAAGCCAGCCCAGCCCGATGAACGCCAGCAGACCCAACCCCATGCCCACCAGGGTCAGCAGGGTGCGTTTCAAGCGGGCCCCGGGTCCGGGCTTGGGAGCCGGGGAACCGGCTTTCTTCGCGCCCCGCCGGGTGGCTTCCTTCGCTCGTGCTCCCTTCGGTTGCGCCATTGCCGTTCCTTACCGCGCGCCGCGGCCGGCGCTTGTCAATCAGAGATAGGCGGCGGCGGCCCGGCCTACAATGGCGGCGGCAGCTCGTACAAAAAAAGCCGGGCCCCGCGGGGCCCGGCTCAAACATGCCACGGTCGGTGTGCTCACAATGGCATGGGGGATTGTCAGAATTCGCCTTTGATCGTTGCCACGACGCGCTCGTCGCACTGGAACACGGTGCGACCGCCACAGCTTCCGATGTCGGTGTCCCAATAGCGCACGTCGAAGGAGTAGTGCTCCAGGAAGCCGAGGCTCAAGCCGGCGTTCCAGTACCAGTAGTCGACGCCGCCATCGGGCTCTTCGCCGTCGTTATAGGCGACCAGCGCGCTGACGCTGGGCGAGAAGGGGCCGAAGTCGGGCAGCGCACGCTCGACCGAACCCTCGAACACCCAGTTCTCGCCGACCTCGGCGGTATATTCGGGCGAGAAGAACATGGTGAAACCGAGGTCGAAGCCCGCCAGCGAACCCGACAGGCCGCCCTTGAACTCGACATAGTCGAGCTCGGCCGCCGGACGGCCGTCAAAGGCGTTCGGATAAGCGTAGTAGATCACGCCCAAATCGACCTCGACGCCGCTGATCTCTTTCTTGATGCCGGCGTACCAGTCCATCTCGATGTTGGCGACGTCGGCATCGGGAATGCCGTCGGTGTCGGTGTCGGCACCGCCGAAGTCGAGGTTCGAAGCCCACACGCCCGCGTAAAGAATGCTGTAGACGACGTCGAAACCGCCCTGAACGGCCGGACCTTCATCGGTCTGCGAAATTCCGCGGAACACATAGTCGCTCGTCAGCGCGATGTTGGCCGAAAGCTCGGGTCCGGCGGCGGCCGGTGCCGGCGGCACCTCCGCCGGTGCCGGCGGCTCGTACATGCCGCCCGCCATCGCTTGACCGCTGAATCCCCAGGCGCAAGCGCCAGCGAGAACCGCAGCCCCCATCGTCTTTTTCACTGATATCGTCCTAAACATTGTTCTCGTCCCTGTTGTTAGAACCCCCGTGCATCACGCGGCGCGACCTGCTCCCGCGCATATGCAATTGAGTTTCGGAATAGTGGATTCCAGTGGGACCAAGCAATCAAGATCGTGCCGAAAGATGTGTTGAGTTACAATCACGTGGCGGATTTACAACGAAAAAAGAAGATTGCTCATCGGACGCGCATACATGGACAATTTTAAGCGGTTCATCCTGTTTTGCGGTAAAATTAGGCATTTGCCGAAAAATTTAGCACGCTAATACCGTCACAAATCTGTCATAATTGCTTGCGGCCCTCAAAACTCGGCCGAAAGGGTCGCCACCACGCGCGCATCGCATTGGAACAGCTCGGCATCGCCGCAGCCCGCCAAATCGGTGTCCCAATAGCGCACGTCGAAGGCGAAACGCTCGAGGAAGCCGAGCTCTAGCCCCGCGTTCCAGTACCAGTAGTCCAGGCCGCCGGCGCCCACGTCGCCGTCATTGTAGGCGATCATCCCGCCGAGCGTCGGCGAGAACGGCCCCAGACGCGGCAATGGGTGCTCGAGGGTTGCCTCGAACGCCCAGTTCTCGCCCACTTCGAAGCTGTATTCGGGCGAGTAGTAGACCGCGAATCCCCCCTCGAACCCCGCCGCCAGCGGGCTGGAGGCTTCCGCCTTGAACTCCCAGTAATCGAGATCGGCGGGGGGATCGCCGAGATAGGCGTGGGGATAGTTGTAGTACAACACACCGAGGTCGACCTCGACGCCGCCCAGCTCCTTCCGCACTCCGCCATAATAGTCGAACTCGACCTGGGAAACGGCGCTGTCGGCGATGCCGTCGCCATTGGCGTCGGCGCCGCCGAAATCGACGTTCGAGGCCCAGATGCCGCCATAGAGCCAGTGATAGGCAAGCTCTAAGCCGCCCTGGACGGCGGGGTTCTCGTCGGTTTGGGACTGGCCGCGATAGACATAGTCGGTGGTGAGCGCGATGTTGGACGAGAGCGTCATGTCGCCGAGGATCCTGGTTTCCTCGGCGGATGCATCGCCGCCTTGCGGCTCGCCGATCGCCGCGGTCACGCCCACGACGACGCGCTCGTCGCATTGGAACACCGTGCGGCTTTGGCAGCCGCTGATATCGGTGTCCCAATAGCGGATGTCGAAGGCGTAGCGCTCGGCGAAGCCCAGCGTCAGCCCAGCGTTCCAGTACCAGAAATCCGGCCTCACCAATCCGGTCTCGTTGTCGTTGTAGGCCAGCAGCGCGCCGATCTTGGGCGAAAACGGTCCCAGCCGCGGCAACGCCTGCTCGATCTGCCCCTCGAAGATCAGATTGCGCCCGGTTTTGAACGAATATTCGGGCGTGTAATACATGGTGAAGCTCGGCTTGAAGCCCCAGCCGGTCTGGTGCGAGACGATCCCCCTGATCTCCCACATGTCGACGTCGCCGCCGAAATCTATCGCGTTCGGGTAGCTATAGAAGAAATAGGCCAGGTCCAGGTCGACGCCGTAAACGGTCTTGCGCACGCCGGCGTAGTAGTCAATCTCGACATTGGCGCCGTCGCTGTCGGCTATGCCGTCATTGTTCTTGTCGGTCGCGCCGTAATTGAGGCCGATGCCGTAGATGCCCGCATAGAACAAGCCGTTGGTGATGTTGAAGCCGCCGTGGACGGTGGGGCCTTCGGAGGTGAAGGTGAGCCCGCGGGCAACGAAATCGCTGGCCAGCGAGACGCTGGCCGAGAGCGCCCAGTCGGGCATTGGGTCGACGAAGGGGGGCGGTGCGCTTTCATAGTGCACCTCCTGGGCCGCTGCGGGTAGAGGCAGCGGCGGGGCGAACAGGGCGCACACGGCAATCAAGGCGCTCGCGCGTCCGCGCCGCCCCGCCGATAAAGCGCGCTCGCCAAGTTCCGTCATGGCTTCCCCCGTTGGCCGCCACGGGGAGCGAACCGGCCGTGGCTCGCAACCCTCTGGGGCCCTTTCTTCGTGGGGCCATCAATACAAATGGGACGGTTGGCGAACAACCGCGCGCTGCGGCCGCGGGGCGTGTTTGGCGGGCGGGTGTGGCAATTTTGCCAGGCGCGCCGCGCGCCGCTGACGCCAGCGCAAATCGGCCGACAAGGCCAAAATCCCCCAGGCGGAGAGCCACTTTTGCGGCCGAAATTCGGCCGGCCAAGCCCATACAATGCGTTGGGTTCCCGCCTTCCCTTTGCCACACCTATACCTATATACAGGCGAGATTCGGACGATTCGATTGATGTCCGGATTGGGGTGCTTGCCAACGAGCCGCGTGCTTGCGGGTAGGCCCAGGGGCGAAAAACGAACCATATGGCCTATCTGGAACTCGCCGCCGGCATCGCGCTTCTACTGTTCTGTGGAGACCTGCTTGTCCGCGGCGCCGTGGCGCTGGCGGTGAAGCTCGGCATTCCCACCCTGGTGATCGGCTTGACCATCGTCGCCTTCGGCACCTCGGCGCCCGAGCTGGTGGTGTCGCTGCGGGCGGCGCTCTCGGGCGTGCCGGGAATCGCCATCGGCAACGTGGTGGGCAGCAACATCGCCAACATCCTGCTTGTGCTGGGTCTGCCGGCGCTGATCTGTTCGACCAATTGCGATCAGCCGCTGGTCATGCGCAACACCCTCTACGTCATCGGCGCCAGCCTGCTGTTCATCATCCTGTGTTTGGCCGGGCCGCTTTCCTTCCTGCACGGCTCGATCCTGTTCGCCGCGATGGTCGCGTTTCTGGTGGAATCGGGCCGGCACGCGGCGCAGTGCTCAAACGAGGCGCTGGTGATCGGCGAGGACGCCATCGAAATCATCGACGGCGTCTCCGGCCTGCCGGCGCGCACGCCCCTCGTCAGCCTGTTCCTGGTGATTGGCCTGGTGGGGCTTCCCATCGGCGCCACCTTGACGGTGGATGCAGGTTCGGAGATCGCCCGCGGCTTCGGCGTATCCGACGCCGCCATCGGCCTGACGCTGGTGGCGCTCGGCACGTCCCTGCCGGAGCTCTCGACCACGTTGACGGCTGCGGTCCGGGGCTACACGGGCCTCGTGCTCGGCAACGTTCTGGGGTCCAACCTGTTCAACATATTGGCGATCATGGGCCTCACCTCGATGGTAACGCCGGTCCCGGTCCCCGACGTCGTCATGCGGATCGACCTTTGGGTGATGCTCGCCGCCGCGCTCGCGATCACGCCCTTCGTCGTCAACCGCACAGCGATCACGCGGCTGCCCGGATTCGTGTTCGTCCTCTGCTACATTCTCTACATCTACATGGTGTTCGTGCCGCAATCGTCGGAGCTTCCCAACGTCGCGAGCTACTAACAGCTTGGACCGCCTTCGCATTCCGGGGCATCCGCCCAAATGACGGCAAACCGCGATTCCCAACCAACCGCTCTCGTCACCGGCGCCGCACGCCGCATCGGCCGCGCCATCGCGCTCGCCCTGGCCGAGGCCGGTTGGCGGGTCGCGGTCCATTACCACCGTTCGCGGGACGAGGCCGAAGCGCTGGTCGCGGATATCGCCGGGGCTGGCGGCAGCGCCGCCGCGCTCGAGGCGGATCTGGCTCGCTGGAGCGAGACCGAAGGGCTGATCCCCGCATGCGGCAAGGCGCTGGGGGCGCCCTCTTGCCTTGTCAACAACGCCTCGCTGTTCGCCGAGGACGGCATCGAGACCCTGGACGAGGCGAGCTGGGAGCGCCACCTCGCCGTCAATCTTCGCGCACCGGTTCAGCTCGCCCAAGCCTTTGCCGGCGCTCTGCCGGAGGGTGGCGAGGGCAACATCATCAACATCGTCGATCAGCGCGTGTGGCGGCTGACGCCCAAGTTCTTTTCCTACACCATCTCCAAGGCGGGTCTTTGGACGGCGACGCGGACGCTCGCCCAGGCGCTCGCACCCCGCATCCGCGTCAACGCCATCGGCCCCGGCCCGACGCTGCCGAGCCCGCGCCAGAGCAAAGCGGCGTTCGAGACCCAGCAACGGGCCGTTCCCCTCGGACGCGGCGCGGGATTGGACGAGATCGCGGCCGCGGTTCGATTTATCCTTGACGCCCCATCCATGACCGGGCAGATGATCGCCCTGGACGGCGGTCAGCATTTGGCCTGGAAAACACCCGATATCGTGGGCAGCGACGAGTGAGCGCTCGATCATGACTGAACAGGGCGCAAGCCACCGTCACCCGCGCGCCGACGGCGTGCGCCGGACGCGGCACGTATTCGTCCGCGACCTCGTCGTCGAGGCCAGCGTCGGGATACACGATCACGAAAAACGGGCGCCGCAACGGCTCGTCATATCCGTCGATCTGACGGTTAGCGAAGAGCCGTCGACACACGGCGACCGGATCGAGAACGTCGTCTGCTACGAGGACGTGGTCGCGCGCATCCGAGCGATTTGCGGCAAGGACCACGTCAATCTGATCGAGACGCTGGCCGAGTGCATCGCCCAGGCCTGTCTCGAGGAGGTCCGGGTCCGCGCCGCCCGCGTGCGGGTGGAAAAGCCGGACGCGTTCGAGGACTGCGCCGGCGTCGGCGTCGAGATCGAACGGCTTCAGGCGCTCACCTGACCGTCCCGGGCGGCCGGACGGGATGAGCTTCGATTTTCCTTTTGTCGCGGCACCTTATCGCTGCGCGCCAGCGATTGGGTGATACTGCCGGCGCCGGGGCCGCAACAAAAAAATAGCGGGCTTCCCCCCTTCTCCGCGAACCCTCCCACCCCATATTGATGCGAGCCTCGCGGACCGGATGCTTTCGGCGGCGCGAGCGGGGGCGTCATGCGCGCCTCCGCCAGGCGCGGGGATGAGCTTCGACCCATATGGCCTATCTGCAGATCGTTCTCGGCGTCGGCATTCTTCTGCTGTGCGGGGACTTGCTGGTGCGGGGCGCGGTGGCGCTCGCGGTCAGGCTCGGCATCCCGACGATGGTCATCGGACTGACGATCGTCGCCTTCGGCACCTCGGCGCCCGAGCTCGTGGTCTCGCTGCGCGCCGCTGTCCAAGGACTGCCAGGCATCGCCATCGGCAACGTGGTGGGCAGCAACATCGTCAATGTCCTGTTGGTGCTGGGCGTCCCGGCCCTGATTTGCGCCACCAATTGCGACCTGCCCCTGGCCAGGCGCAACCTGATCTACGTGATCGGCGCCAGCGTGCTTTTCATCGTCCTCTGCCTATCCGGCACCCTGCGGTTTTGGCACGGCGCCATCCTGTTCGCCGCGATGATCGCCTATCTGATCGAGACCGGGCGGCGGTCGGCGACGTCCTCGGAGGAGGCCGAGGCGATCAGCGACGAGGCGGTCGAATTCGTCGACGGCGTCGCCGGCCTCCCCGGCCGTCCCGCTTTGATGTGGTCATTGATTGCGATCGGCCTCATCGGGCTGCCGTTCGGCGGCATGCTCACGGTGAACGGCGCCGCGGGCATCGCCCGTTCCTTCGGCGTCAGTGAAACGGTCATCGGCTTGACGCTGGTGGCGGTCGGCACCTCGCTGCCGGAATTCGCCACCAATCTGATGTCGGCCCTCCGGGCCCAGTCCGCCCTGGCGCTCGGCAATGTGCTCGGCTCCAACCTGTTCAACATCCTGGCGATCATGGGCCTGTCGGCGATGCTCGCCCCCATGCCGGTCCCGGAGGCGATCATCCGCGTCGACGTCTGGGTGATGCTGGTCGCGGCGCTCGCCCTCGTCCCCTTCATATTCTTCGGCGGCAAATCGATCACCTGGCGGTGGGGGTTGGTTTTCACCGCCGGTTACGTGCTCTACGTCTCTATGCTGTTCATGCAGAAGACCGGCTGGGGCCCCAGTCTGGCGGTGTTCTGATCCCGGCCGGCGCCCTCGGCGTTGAAATCACCCGCTGCGAGCCCCTAATCTCCTGCCATGACCCGTGGCCGGCCAAGCATGCCGCGGGGTGCGGAATCCATTATTCATGCCATTGCGCGAGAGAGACAGCGAGCGACTGCCGCCGGGGAAGGCTGGAACGGCGGCTTCGATCGTCACCGGCCCCAAGGTA
>CAYVYD010000100.1:0-8437 GCA_964454415.1 uncultured Hyphomicrobiaceae bacterium
CCATCGAGATCGGCGCCAGCGGCTACAATCAGAATTGCGCGCGCTGCCACGGCCTTCAGGCCCGCTCCGGCGGGCTGGCGCCGGATCTGCGCTTCCTGGAGACCGACGACGCTGGCGACGAATGGTTCGTCGAGCGGGTCCGCCACGGGTTCATTCAAAACGGCGCCACCAAGATGCCGCCCTTCGAGGGAGTCTTGAGCCAAGAGGCGCTGTGGGCGATCCGCAGCTACATCGATTCCCTACCGGAGGACTGACCCGTGACTGGGCTCGTGCGCTTGGTTCTCCTGACCTTGGCTCTGGTCGCCTTCGCCGGCCCGCCCGCCGCCGGCGCCCGTCCGCTCGACGAGGTGAGCCAGTCGGGATATCTGATCGTCGCCATCTACCGGGATTTC
This sequence comes from uncultured Hyphomicrobiaceae bacterium, assembly GCA_964454415.1. Taxonomy (GTDB): domain Bacteria; phylum Pseudomonadota; class Alphaproteobacteria; order Rhizobiales; family Methyloligellaceae; genus JAJFHN01. The sequence goes on from CAYVYD010000100.1 coordinate 393, forward strand.
GAGCCGTTCTCCTTCGAGGAAAAGGGCGAGCTCGAGGGCATCGACGTGGAGGTCGGCAAGGCGCTCGCCAAGGCGCTCAAGGTCAAGCCCCGCTTCATGAAGCTGCAGGCCGACGAGAACATCGACGACGACCTGCGCAACGCCGTGTGGAAGGGGCACTATCTGGGCGGCGGCGTCGCCGACGTGATGATGCACGTGCCCGTCGACCAGGAAGTCCAGCTACGCAACGACCTGGTGGTGATCTTCGGCCGCTACTTCACCGAGGGCATGGCGGTCGCCGCCGATCCCACCAAGGTCAGGAACGTTGTCACCCTTGCGCCTTTCCTGGACGAAAAGATCGGCGCCGAGATCGACACCCTCGCCTCGTTCTATCTGGCGAGCGCCTTCGGCGGGCGTTTGCGCGACAACATCGTCAGCTATATTTCCGTCGCCAAGGCGGCCGAGGGGCTGAAGAAGCGCGAGATAGCGGGGTTGCTCGCCATCAGGAGCCAGGCCGACTGGGCGGCCAGCGTGGCCGGCCCGCCGATCGAGGTGGTCCAGCCCTCGATGCCCGGATTGGTCGTGCGCAGTTGGAACGTCGGCGTCGCGGTGAAGGAAAATTCGCGCGATTTGGGTTATGCCATCGGCGACGAGCTGACCAGATTGCGCAAATCGGGCGAATTGGCGAAGATTTTTGCAAAGTTTGGTGTTAAATACGAGGCGCGCTTCCTAGATTGAGTCCGGAATGCGGATTCCGGGCCACGCCCAGGGGAGGACCAGATGCGCATTTTGCTTGCCGCCGCTGCCGCACTTTGGCTGGGACTGGGAGCGGCCATCGCCGCCCAACCGCCGGCCGACCCGCTCAAATCGGTGATGTGGGAGCGGATGTATGAGCAGTTCTTCGCCGGCAAGCGCGTCGTCTTCGACGGCAAGGTGAGCGTGATCGCACCCAAGGTGGCCGAGGATCAGACGGCCATTCCGGTCACCGTGGACGCGGGTAACTTGCCGGGCGTGCGGGAAATCGTCGTGATCGCCGACCTCAATCCGATCCAGAAGGTGCTGAGCTACGAACCGGTCCGGGCCAAACCCTATATCTCGTTCCGTTTCAAGGCGGAGCAGGGCACGCCGGTGCGCGCCGCCGCGCTCACCGAGGACGGCGTTTGGCACATGGGCGGCATTTACGTCGACGCCGCCGGCGGCGGCTGCTCGACGCCCGCCCTTGCCCATGGCAACCCCGAATGGATCACCCGTCTCGCCGAGGTTCGCGGCAAGATCTGGCATCAGGAGGGTCGGTCCAGCGCGCGGCTGCGGCTGCGCGTCGTCCACCCGATGGATACCGGCCTCGCCGACGGCATTCCCGCCTTCTACGTCGAGAAGCTGGACATCCGCGACTCCAGCGGCGCGGTGATCGGCAAGGTGCACATTCATGAGCCCGTGGCCGAGAATCCAACCCTTACCCTGGAGCCCAACCTGCGCCCGGCCGACGACCGCGTGATCATCAAGGGCCGCGACAACGAGGGCAACGAGATCAACGCCGTCGTTCCCGTCGGCGTGCGCCAGAGCGCCCTGGATGTAGAAGCCGACCGCAGCGTGAGATGACCGCACGAAAACCGACCATCGTCGGCGGCGCACGCGGGTTGCGGCGCGCCTTGCCGCTCGGCCACTGGCCGGTCCAGTGGCCCCTCGACCTCGACCGGCGCAGCTTCCTGGGCCAGTCGGCCGCGCTGGTTGGCGCCGCCCTGCTGCCCGCCGAGGCGCTTGCCGCGCCGCTCCATTACGATTTGAAGGCGGTCCAGATCGCGCCCGACACCTACGCGGTCTACGGCACGCGCGACTATTTCTCCCGCGCCAATGGCGGCAACATCGTCAACGTCGCCTTCGTGGTGACCGACGACGGCGTCGTCGTCATCGATACCGGCTCCTCGCTGCTCTACGGCCAGACGCTGAAGGCGCTCGTCGAGGCGACCGCCAAGCGTCCGGTCGCCCGGGTCTATCTCACCCACCACCATCCCGATCACATTTTCGGGAGCCAGGCCTTCGATCCGGCCACCGTCGCCACGCTCCCCAAGGTCATCGCCAACATGAAGGCGGACGGCGAGATGTTCGCCGAGAACATGTACCGCCTCGTCGGCGATTGGATGCGGGGCACGGAATTGGTGGCGCCCGGCAAGGCGCTCGAGGAAAGCTCGGAGCGTTTCGGCTCGCACGAGTTCGAGCTGATCCGCATGGCCGGCCACACCAGCTCCGATCTCGTCATTCTGGACAAGACCACGGGCGTTCTGTTCGCCGGCGATATTGCCTTCCTCGACCGCGCGCCGACGACGCCGCACGCCGATCTCGATCTCTGGCACAAATCCCTCAACCAGCTCGAGAACAGCTCCTTCACCATGCTGATGCCCGGCCACGGCCCGGCCGAGAAGGGCAAGCGCGCCGTCGAGCAGACCAACGATTACCTCAACTGGCTCGAACGCACCTTGAAGGACGCCGTTCACGAGGGCCTCACCATGAACGAGGCGATGGCCGCGCCGATCCCCGAACGGCTGCGCGGGGTGGCGCTGGCGCGCGACGAACTGGGCCGTTCGGTGGCCCATCTCTATGCCAAATACGAAGAGCCGTTCCTGCCCGTCGTCGGTGACCACAGTTGAGCATGAGCGGGATTAACGATTAAGAATTACGGGGTTGGCGAAAATGAATTTGCGGCTACAATCGCCGTAACCCCCCGGTCAGCGGCAATGCGTGAGCTCCACGCCCAATCGAGCCCTTGCCGCGACGGCCACAACAAGACTTTCGATCCAATCAGCGATCGTCCAAAGGGAGGAGTGTAGATGATCACTTTTCGAGTGATGGTGTTACTGTTTGGGGCCCTTGTCGTGACGGCCGCCGCAGCCACCGGCGCGCGCGCGGGCAACGTCACCATGCAGGATATCCTGAACGACCAGTCGACCACGACCGACGTCGTCACCGCCGGCTTGGGCCCGCGCGCCCAGCGTTGGAGCCCGCTTGACAAGGTCAACAAGGACAACGTCGCGAATTTGATTCCGGTATGGTCGTTCTCATTCGGCGGCGAGAAACAACGCGGCCAGGAGAGCCAGGCGCTCTACCGCGACGGCGTGATCTACGTGACGGGATCCTATTCCCGCATGTGGGCGATCGACGCTCGCACCGGCGAGGAGAAATGGCAATATGACGCCCGTCTCCCGGAAGGCATTCTGCCCTGCTGCGACGTGATCAACCGCGGCGCGGCGCTCTATGGCGACAAGGTCTATTTCGGCACGCTCGACGCCAAGCTGGTGGCGCTCAACGCCGAGACGGGCAAGGTGGTCTGGCGCAAGGAACTCGGTGACTACAAGGCCGGCTACTCCTATACCGCCGCGCCCCTCATGGTCGACGGCAAGATCATCACCGGCGTTTCCGGCGGCGAGTTCGGCATCGTCGGCCGCGTCGACGCCCGCGACGCCGAGACCGGCGAGCTGGTCTGGTCGCGTCCCGTCATCGAGGGCCATGTCGGCACCTTGAACGGCAAGCCCTCCACCATGACCGGCAAGCTCAACGAGACCTGGCCGGGCGACATGTGGAAATGGGGCGGCGGCGCCCCCTGGCTCGGCGGCACCTACGACCCCGACACCAAGCTGATTTATTTCGGCACCGGCAACCCGGCGCCGTGGAACAGCTATCTGCGCCCCGGCGACAACAAGTGGACCTCGGCGCGCATCGCCCTCAACCCCGACAACGGCGAGATCGTCTGGGGCTTCCAGACCACGCCGCATGACGGCTGGGACTACGACGGCGCCAACGAGTTCATCCCCTTCGACATGGAGGTGGACGGCAAGACGGTCAAGGCGGGCGCCACCGCCGACCGCAATGGCTTCTTCTACGTGCTCGACCGCACCAACGGGAAGTTCATCCGCGGCTTCCCGTTCGTGAAGAAGATCAGTTGGGCCAAGGGTCTGGACGACAACGGCCGGCCGATCTTCGATCCCAAATTCCGCCCTGGCGATCCCACCAAGTCGAACGATCCCAAGAAGGGCTCCTCCGTGTTTGCGGTTCCCTCGTTCCTCGGCGGCAAGAACCACAACCCGATGGCCTACAACAAAAAGACCAAGTGGTTCTACGTCCCCTCCAACGAGTGGGGCATGGACCTCTGGAACACGCCCATCACCTATAAGAAGGGCGCGGCCTATCTCGGCGCCGGCTTCACGTTGAAGCCGCTGTTCGACTATGTCGGCTCGCTGCGCGCGATCGATCCCGCCAGCGGCGAGATCAAGTGGGAGTTCCGCAACAAGGCCCCCTATTGGGGCGGCGTACTCACCACCGCCGGCGGCCTGGTCTTCATCGGCACGCCGGAGGGCTACCTCAAGGCGGTCGACGCCGAGACCGGCAAGGAGTTGTGGAAGTTCCAGACCGGCTCCGGCGTCGTCGCGCCCCCGATCACGTGGGAGATGGACGGCGAGCAATATGTCGGCGTGACCTCCGGCTGGGGCGGCGCGGTGCCGCTGTGGGGCGGCGAGGTCGCCAAGCTCGTGAAGTACCTCAACCAGGGCGGCAGCTTCTGGGTATTCAAGCTGCCCAAGAAGGTGGCGGCGAACTGAGCCGCCAACCATATGCATCATGGCCTCTCCGCGCCCGGCGCGGGGAGGCCGTCAACCGCCCGGGGCGGCCGCCGCCGGCCGCCGGGGCAAAGGGAGGCGCATCGGGACCGCAGCGCGGCCAGGCCTTCACGCCGGATCCGGCGCAGCTGATCCCGTGACCCGCACCATGCGTTTCTTGATCATTGAAGATCATCCCCTGTTTCAGCAGGCGCTGCGCACCCTGTTGCGCCAGACCGCGCCGGAGGCCGAGATCGAAAGCGCCGCCTCGATCGACGAGGCCGCCGACGTGCTCAAGCGCGGCGGGCGTTACGCCCTGGCCCTGCTCGACCTGCACCTCCCCGGCACCAAGGACTTCTCCGGCCTCCTGAGGTTGCGCAAGAAGTTCCCGCGCGTGCCCATCGCCGTCGTCTCCAGCCTCGACGACCCCGAGATCGTCCGCGAGGCGCTGCGCTTCGGCGCCATCGGCTTCATTCCGAAATCCTTCAGGAAGGACGATTTCAAGCGCATCATCGCCGGCATCCTCAACGGCGAGATCTACGTGCCGCCGGGCCAGGCGAGCGCGACGCCGTGTGCCTCCCAGGCTAAGCGCGATCAGCTCTCCAAGGGGCTGCAGAGCCTCACCCGGCGCCAGCTCACGGTTTTGCAGAAGATCCGCGAGGGCAAGCCCAACCGCGAGATCGCCGCCGACCTCGGCGTTCGCGAGACCACCGTCAAGGCCCACGTCTCCGACATTTTGCAGAAGCTCAACGCCTTCAGCCGCACCCAGCTGGTGGCCATCGCCAAGTCGATGGAATTCGACCAGATCGCCTCCGACGGCTCCTGAGGCCCGGGCCCCGAACCCTAGCCCCGCAGGGCCTGTTCCATCGAGTTGATCAGCGAGTTCATCATCGAGCGCAGCTCGGCCGGATTGACCGGCTTGGTCATCGGCTGGCAGTTGGCGAGCAGCACGCGCTGATAGGTGCTGGGGCTGTGGTCGGCGGTGACCACGATTGCCGGCACCTCGAACCGGTCGATCTGGCGGATGGCGTGGATCGCGTCGAGGCCGGTGCGCTCGCCGCCCAGATGATAGTCGGCGACGATGATGTCGGGCGGACGCGGCGCCTGCTTGACGCGCTCGACGAGATCGTCCACCTCCCGCGAAATGATGGTGGTGCAGCCCCAGCGTTGCAGCCGCATGTCGAGCGCCGTCAGCACGCTCTCCTCGTCCTCGATCACCGCCACCACGCAGTCGTTCAACAGCCGGTCCTGAACCGCCGGGGGCGGGCTTTCGCTCGAGGCGTCCTTGCGCTGGCGGCCCCATATCGGCACCTCCACCCAGAACACCGATCCCTCGCCCGGCGTCGAGCGCAGGCCGATGTCGTGGCCGAGCACCCGGGCGATGCGGGAGACGATGGCAAGCCCCAGGCCGAGCCGGTGAGAGGCGTCGTCATGGGCGCCGCCGATCCGGTAGAACTCCTCGAACACCGCCTCGTGCTCGCCGGGATCGATGCCGACGCCGGTGTCCCAGACCTCGATCCGCACCTTGTCGCCCCTGAGCCGGCAGCCCACCAGCACCTTGCCCTGCTCGGTATAGCGCAGCGCGTTGGAGACGAAGTTCTGCAGAATCCGGTGGATCAGCACCGCGTCCGAGCGCACGATCAGCGACGACTGGACGACCTGCAGCTCCAGCCCGGCATTCGCCGCCTTGGTCGAGAAATCGATTCTGAGGCCGTCGAGGATCTTCGCCAGCGCTAGCCCTCCTATATGCGGCCGCGTCACGCCGGCGTCGAGCTTGGAGATGTCGAGCAGCGCGCGCAGCAGCCGCTCGACCGTCTCCAGCGAGTGCTCGGTCTGGGTGATCAGCTTCGAGGTTTCGGTGTCGGCTAGCTCGTCGGCCAAGATCGAGATGGAGAGACGCGCGGCGTTGAGCGGCTGCAGCAGGTCGTGGGTGGCGGCCGCCAGGAACCGCGTCTTGGAGAGATCCGCCTCTTCCGCCGTCTCCTTGGCGACGCGCAGCTCATAATTGGCCTGCTCGATCTGCTGCAGCGCCCGTCTCAGCCGGTTGGTGCGCTCGTTGACCACGTCCTCCAGCAGGATAGCGGCCTGGAACAGCGAGAACGGGCTGCCCTGGGGATCGACCGTCTGCTCGACGCGGGCCATCAGCACGCGGTTGATCTTTTCGAGCCGCTCGACCTTGCGCTCCAGCGCCCGCTGGCGCGCGGCGCCGTTGGCGCCGTTGAGCGGCTTCTGATCGAACAGCACGATCTCGCTCCGCTCGTCCTGGTCCAATTCGCGATCCATGGGTCTCCGCCTCAGCGCGGTCCGATGGCGATGCCGGTCAGGGTTTGGTTGAGATGCATGGCCCGGAACTGCTCGCCATAGGTGTTGAATCCGGCCACCTGGTTGTCAGCGTAGATCGCTTCGACGCGCTGCTTCAATTGATTTCCTTCTATTTCCAGCCGCCGGAACAGGCATTCGAAGCCCAGAATGATCTGCGGCCGGCGCACCTGGGCGATGATGTCGTCGAAGGTGGATTGAATGTTCTCGATGATGTCGTCGGCGCGGGCGACCGCGAACACCACGCCCTCGTCCACCGCGCTCATGAAGGCGAGCCCGTCGTTCTCAGTCACGCATTTGATCGCGCGGGCGTAGAAATTGTCGCCGACCCGGACGGCGAGCGGATGGGCGGCGAAGTGGGTGAAATCGAGCTCCTCCGCGCTCAAGCCCACCGCGGCCGCGTATTCGCGCGCCGCCGGCGCCGCGTTGAACTCCTGCACGATGCGCCGCTCGGCGTCCGCCCTGGTCACCACCAGGCGCAGCCGCGTGGGCTGGTAGTGGTCGCAACTGAAGGCGCAGAAGGGCAGATGGCTGCGCCCGATCAGCAGCAGGGCCGCATCGTCATAGACGCGGCCCTTGAACATGATCTTGGTGCGGTCGAAGGTGAGCTCGTCCGCCGCCGAGCCGCCGACGAGGGGGGCGCCCCGCAGCGAGGCGTTGAAGGCTGCCGCGAGCTGGTCCTCCTTCTTGGCGAGCCCGTCGGCCATCATCAGCGCGAAGGTGTCGCTCGGATTGAGCCCGCCGACCCTGCGGTCTAGCGAATAGAATGCGTCCTGAACGATGCTGCCCACGTCCTGGACCCGCAATCCGCTCAGATTCTCCACCAGCCGCGGCGCGAAGGCGAAGGTCTCGGTCGAGAACCCGATCGCCACGATCGATCCCTCGAACATACCCTGGGGCGAGAACTCGCCCGCCGAGGTGCACCCCACCACCATGGTGGGGGCGAACACATTGCTCAGCGCGTGCGCCAGCTTCACCGCATCGAAGCGGGGCGAGAAGAAGACGAGCAGCAGGCTGAGATAGTGGCCGCTCAACTGGGCCTGCAACGCCGATACCGCCGCCTCGACGCTTTCCTCCTGCGTCGCGGCGTACCACACATCGGTCGTCGGCGCTCGAACGCCTTGCGTTTCCATCTCAGGACTCCGGCGTCTCCGGCGGCAC
>CAYVYD010000101.1:0-5760 GCA_964454415.1 uncultured Hyphomicrobiaceae bacterium
GCCGTCGTCGGCTACCCCCACCCGATCAAGGGCCAGGGCATCTATTGCTACGTGACGCTGATGGCGGGCGAGAGCTCGAGCGAGGCGCTCAAGGACGAGCTCACCAAATGGGTGCGCAAGGAGATCGGTCCGATCGCCGCGCCCGACCTCATCCAGTTCTCGCCGAGCCTCCCCAAGACCCGCTCGGGCAAGATCATGCGCCGCATCCTGCGCAAGATCGCCGAGGACGATTTCTCCAATCTGGGCGACACCTCGACGCTCGCCGACCCCGCGGTGGTCGAGGAGCTGGTCGAGAACCGGCAGAACCGGGCGGCGGCGGCCGAGTAGCCCCGCTATTGGGATGCCGCGGGCGGCGCCGCCAGCGTGCGCCGGTCGAAGGAGATCGATTTGATCAGCGCGTAGACCGGCTTGCCCGGCTCGAGCGCCAGTTCGGCGGCCGCGTCGCGGGTGATGCGGGCGCGCAACCGCGCGCCCCCCACGTCGATCAGGGTTTCGGCGAACGCCGTCTCCGGCTCCTCGACGATCTGCGCCACGGTTCCGGCAAGCACGTTGCGGAAGCTCGTCTTCTCCGGCCGTTGCGTCGCCAGCGCCACGTCGCGGGCGCGGATCCGCAGGCGGACCTGCTGGCCGATGGCGAAGGCCGAATAGGGGATGGTGATGGTCTGGCCGTGGTGGTCGAGCCGCGTCACCTTGAACCTCTCGTCATGGGAGGCGACCCGGGCGGTGATCAGCACGCCTGCTTCGAACCGTCCGGTCTCGGGCTGCAGATCGAGCCGCTCGAGAATGTCCTCGACCGGCCCTTCGGCGATCTTTCTTCCCTGCGAGAGCATGATCGCGCGGTCGGCGAGCCGCGTCACCTCGGCGATGTCGTGGCTGACATAGAGGATCGGGATCGAGAGCCGCTCGTGCAGCGCCTCGAGATAGGGCAGGATCTCGTCCTTGGCGAAACGGTCGAGCCCGGCGAGCGGCTCGTCCATCAGCAACAGCCGCGGCTGGGAGAGCAGCGCCCGGCCGATGGCGACGCGCTGGCGCTCGCCGCCCGAAAGCGTGGCTGTCGCCCGTCCGAGCAGCGGGGCGATGCCGAGCAGCTCGACCACGTCGCCGAAGGCGAGCCCGTCGCCGGCGCCCCGCCGTTCGGCGCGCTTGGCGCCGTAGAGCAGGTTGTTCTCGACATCGAGATGGGCAAACAGGCTCGGTTCCTGGAACACGTAGCCGACGGGGCGCTCGTGCGGCTTGCGGAACAGGCCCCTGGCGTCGTCCTGCCAGACCTCGCCCGCCGCGGCAAGCCGGCCGGAGAGCCGGCTCAGCCCCGCCACGCAGCGCAACAGGGTGGTCTTGCCGCAGCCCGACGGGCCGAACAGCGCGGTAATGCCGGTCATCGGCGCCTCGAAGGCGACGTCCAGGGCGAAGCTGCCGAGGTTGCCCGAGAACGCCGCCTCGATCATCGGGTCCGCCGCCCTCATTGGCCGCGCCCGCCGATCCGCCTGCCGAGCATCATCATCGCCAGCACCACCGTATAGGAAAACACGAGCATGCCCCCCGCCAGGATATGCGCCTGGCTCCATTGCAGCGTCTCGACGTAATCGTAGATCGCCACCGAGAGCACCTTGGTCTCGCCCGGGATGGCGCCGCCGATCATCAGCACCACGCCGAACTCGCCGACCGTGTGGGCGAAGCCCAGCACCGCGCCGGTGAGGAAGCCCGGCCGCGCCAGCGGAATGGCGACGCTCCAGAAGGCGTCCCAGGGCGAGGCCCTGAGCGTCGCCGCCACCTCCAGCGGCCGCTCGCCGAAGGCCTCGAAGGCGTTGCGGATCGGTTGCACCACGAAGGGCATGGAATAGAACACCGAGCCGATCACCAGGCCCTCGAAGGTGAAGGCGAGCGAGCGGCCGCCGAAGAGCCCCGCCACCCAGCCGCCGGGGCCGTCGGGGCCCAACAGCAGCAGCAGATAGAAGCCGAGCACGGTGGGCGGCAGCACCAGCGGCATGGCGACCACCGCCGCCACCGCCTCCTTCCAGCGCGCCGGCGAGCGCGCCAGCCACCAGGCGATCGGCGTCCCCAACAGCAGCAGGAACACCGTCGTCACGCCCGCCAGCTCGAGCGTCAGCAGAACCGGCGGCCACAGATCAGCCCAAGTGGTCATGCGTCACCTCTAATCGCCCGGACCGTATCCGTATTTTTGCTTGACCGCACGCGCTTGCGGCCCGCGCAGGAAGGCGAGGAACGCCCGCGCCGCCTCGCTCCCTGCGCCGCGCTCGAGCAGCACCGCGTCCTGGGCGATCGGCTCGTAAAGCGTCTCGGGCACCGTCCAGCGCGACCCCTGGCTTCCGACCGCCACCTGGGAGAGCGCGACGAAGCCGAGCTCGGCGTTGCGGCTGGCGACGAACTGATAGGCCTGGGCGATGTTGTTGCCTTGCACGAGCTTGGGCTCGAGCGTCTCGTAAAGCCCGAGCGCCCGCATCGCCTGGACCGCCGCGGCGCCGTAGGGGGCGGTCGCCGGATTGGCGATGGCGAGCTTGACGAAGCGGCCCTCCTTCAGCGTCGCTTCGCCCCTGACCAGCTTGTCGTCGGGGCTGTAGAGCACGATTCCGCCGGTCGCGTAGGTGAAGCGGCTCCCCGTCACCGCCAGCCCCTCCTCGACGGCGCGTTTTGGCCGCGCCTGGTCGGCGGCGAGGAACACCTCGAAGGGCGCGCCTTGGCCGATCTGGGTGAAGAGCTGACCGGTCGAGCCGAAGCTGATGAGCACCTTGTTCCCGCTCGCCGTCTCGTAGAGAGCGCCGATTTCCTTGGCGGCCTGGGTGAAATTGGCCGCCACCGCCACCCGCACCTCGTCCGCCTGCGCGCCGTGGGTGCCCGCGGCCGCGAGCAGTCCCAACGCCACCGGCAGGACAACCGCCCGCCACAACCGGCTCCGCGCGGTATTTCGTCTCCAAGCCATGGCGGCTCCGCCCCCTCGATATGTTTGTTTGAACATATCGGACGATAGCCGCGCCGGTTTGCGATGGCAAGCGCCGCGCTTACTTGCGGGAATCCGGCAGCAACCGGCGCAGCGCCTTGATGTCGGCGCCGACCGCCCGGGTGGCGCGGGTCTCCATTTTCCGGTAGAGCGCGAGCACCTTTGCGCCCAGCTCCGTCAGCTCGGCGCCGCCGCCGGCGCGGCCGCCCCGCATCGCCGTCACCAGCGGTGCGCCGAAATCGCCGTTCATCGCCTCGATCAGGCTCCAGGCGCGCTTGTAGCTCATCCCCAACCGCCGGCCTGCGGCGGCGATCGAGCCCGACTCGGCCACGCCCTCGAGCAGGTCGGCCTTGCCCGGGCCGATTGCGATTCCCGGCTCCAGCACCACGCGCAGCCGCGCCCCCACCGTCTGATTTCCTGCCTTCATGGCGCCAGTCTAGAGCCTCCTCCCGCCGGATTGAACCGGATAAGGCATTGGCCGCGGCGGCCTCCGAGCCGGTCAGTCCGGATTCGACGGCACTGTCCCCGGCGGAGCGGCAGCGCGCAACCCCCGGCTGCCGGCACTGGAGAAGGCGGCCGCCACCGCGTACCCGTCGAGAATCCCGGGCAACCCCTCATAGACCATCGCCTGCCAGCCGAGCCAGCGCCATGCCAGCGTCACCGCCACCATGGCGGCGATGGCGCCCGCCTCGCTGATGCGCCGGCCGAGCGCGAACAGGGTGAGGAGCGGGGCGAAGGCGGCGGCCAGCATCGACCAGGAGAGGATCACGAGCTGGAACACGCTCTCCGTTTCGGTGAGCGCGATGGCAAGCGCCAGCCCGGTGACGGCGGCGGTCGCCGTCTTCAGCTCCCGGCTCGTCTCCAGCCGCTGCGGCAGCAGATCGTGGGTGACCGCGGCCGAGCAACTCAGCACCAGCGAGTCCGCCGTCGACATGGCGGCCGTTTGCATGGTTTGCTCCCTACCATGCATCTACCGCGCTTGGGGGGGCGAGATCGCGGCTGCGCGCGCGCCGCGCCGGCGCTATTATCGCAACCGCGCTCGTCGCCCGTTGAAAAAGGTCCTAGCGCCGTGGATGCACGCTCCGATACCTTGGCCTTTCGTGCCCGCCCGCCCTGGTGGGGCGGCGACCTGCAAACCCTGCGCGGCAGCCTGGCCTACCGCTCCCGCCCCCTGCCGGGGCGCTCCGAGCGGCTTCGCCTAGCCCTCGCCGACGGCAGCGGCGACCGCCTGGCGGCGATGCTGGACCGTCCCGCCACGGCGCGCCCCGGACCGCTGATCGTGCTGGTCCACGGGCTCACCGGCAGCGAGGAGAGCCCCTATGTGACGGCGAGTGCGGCCTTCCATCTGCGCCGCGGCCGCCGCGTGCTGCGGCTCAATTTGCGCGGCGCCGGCCCCTCGCGGCAGAGCTGCGCCGGCCACTATCACGCCGGCTGCGCGCGCGACGTCCACGACGCGCTCGCCGCCCTCGATCGAAGGCTGCTCGCCGACGGCGTGGTCGTGATCGGCTATTCGCTCGGCGGCAACGTCGCGCTCAACCTGCTCGCCGGCCACCGGCTGCCGATCCGGGCCGCGGTGATCGTCTCCGCCCCGATCGAGCCGGCCGAGGCGGCGCGCCGCTTCATGGCACCGCGCAACGCGCTCTACCACCGCTGGCTGCTCGCCCGCATGAAGCGCGAGAGCATGGCACCCGGCGCCCGCCTCGCCGACGCCGAGCGGCTGGCGATCCGCCGCGCCCGCTCGATCTACGAATTCGACGACCGCTTCGTCGCCCCGCGTCACGGCTTTTCGGGCGCCGAGGACTACTATGCCCGCACCGCCGGTGCCCGAAAGGTCGGCGCCATCGGCGTGCCGACCTTGCTAATCCACGCCCGCGACGACCCCTGGGTTCCCGCCGCCGCCTACGAGTCGCTCCGCCCCCGCTGCCCCGCCGAGGTGCGCCTCCTGCTGACGCCGAGGGGCGGCCATGTCGGCTTCCACGCGCAGGGTTGCGCCGAGCCATGGCTCGACCTTGTCGCAAATAATTTCGTTACGTCGATAATCGGGCCCTGAGGACGGTAATGCCGATCGGCCGCAGCGAGCGGCCGAGGCGGGGAGGGATCGGCGGCGACTGGGAGGCGGACATGACGGCTCGGAAATTCGTTGATCTGCCCGAGGTCAACGTCGCGCTGTTCGCGTTCCTGCTCAACCTCGCCTGGGAGTTCTGGCAGGTGCCCTTCTTCCGCGACATGGCCGCGCTCTCTCACTGGGAGGGCATCAAGCAGTGTTCGCTGGCGACCTTGGGCGACGCGCTCATCATGGTGGCGGCGTTCCGGCTGGCGGCCCGGCAGGGCCGGGGGCGCGACTGGTATCTCGCCCCGTCCCGCCGCGAAATGGGCGTCTTCCTCGCCACCGGCGTTGCCGCGACGGTGCTGTTCGAGGCGCTGGCGACGCGCGTCCTCGGTCAGTGGCAATATGGCGCGGCCATGCCGGTCGTTCCCTTTTTGGGAACCGGTCTGGTGCCCATCGCCCAATGGCTCGTCCTGCCGCCGCTGGTGCTCTGGTTCGTGCGGCGGCAACTGACCTGAGAGCCGGTCCGCCGTCCTGTTCAACTGAAAAACAGGTATTTGACCAAGGCGGCGATCGTCAGGACCACCGGAACGAGAATGACGATTTGCCACACCCCCATTCCCCACGTCATTCCATCGCTCATCAAGGTCTCTCTCCCGCCCGGTCCATCGGCGGCCGGGCCGGCCGGCCGCGGCGTCACGTCATCTTGCCGACGAGGCCCTCGGTCTGGCCGATCCGGTCGGCGAGATAATTATAG
>CAYVYD010000101.1:5860-8367 GCA_964454415.1 uncultured Hyphomicrobiaceae bacterium
CATCTTGCCGACGAGGCCCTCGGTCTGGCCGATCCGGTCGGCGAGATAATTATAGAGCACGGCCAGGATGCCGCCGCAGATCGTGCCGCAGGCGAGCCCCCAGACGAGGCCGATCAGGCTTCCCGTGAGCGTGAAGGAATAGCCGGGGTAGAAGCCTTCGATGATGGTCGGCTCGCTTGGCGCGCCGCCGGTCGCGATCAGCCACCAGGTGGCGATGAACAGGCCGACGCCCCACCACAGGCCGAAGGCGATCGCGAATGCCGCTACGTTGAGTTTCATGGATGTACTCCGGTTCGAGTGAAAGTCACCGGTCCGCCCCCGCATGATCCATATACCACGATGGGCAACCGGCGGTTCTTGCGCCAGGTCAAACCGGCCCGGCCCGGACCCGAGGCCCAGGCGGCGGCGAGTGGACCCGACCCCGCATGGATGTCGCCACCGGTCTGATCTCAATCAGGTTTTGGCGAGCCTTCTTGCAGGGCCGGCTTCGGTCGCAGGCCGATGGCAAAATCTGCCGATTTTGTCTCGTGAGTTTACTCTCCGCCCGATCTTTTCACCGGTTTTAACAGAGGAAATTATAGTGTATTACAAGATATATCACATTTTATACTTTAACGAAGCTCGGTTGTGCGGATTTCATTATAATTATTATGATTCTAAAAGACCAAGGATTGATGACAACGGATAGTTTGTTGTTGACTTTGTTATTTCGCAATTGCTTATTTTGACTCCCCTTGCACGAATTAATACCCCCTGGACATCTGCCCTGATGCCGCAAGCCTCCCCCACTCGGAAGAAAAACGCCATGGCGCAACGACCCGGTTCGCGTCCAAACCGGCGCCGCGTAATGCAAATTATCGGCTGCGCCGCCGCCTCGCTGCTCGTGCACCCCGATGCTGGCGCCCGCGCGGCGCTCCGCAAGAGCCATTGGCAGGGTGAGGTCATGGGGGCGATTGCGAGCATCGATCTCGTTTCCAGCGACATCGCCCGATCCGATCGATTGATCGCGGACATATTGAGGGAGGTGCGCTGGCTGGAGAGCCTCTTCAGCCTTCACAGGCCCGGCGCGGCCATCGCGGCGTTGAATGGGGAAGGTTTTCTGGATGACGCCGACGAGGAATTTCTCGACCTGCTGCGCTTCGCACGGAGGGTCCACGAGACGACGGCGGGAGCATTCGACGTCAGCATTCAACCCCTGTGGCGGTTATATGCCGATCATTTCTCTTCCCCCAATGCCGATCCGGCCGGACCCGGCGCGAATTTGATCGAGTCGGCGGCCCAATTGGTCGATGGCCGGGCAATCGGCATCGCCGACGAGCAAGTCCGCTTCGCCAGGCCGGGCATGAGCATCACCCTCAACGGCATTGCCCAGGGCTACATCAGCGACCGCGTCGCCGGCCGCCTGAAAGCCGCGGGCGTCGAGCACGTGTTGGTCGACATGGGCGAAATCGTCGCCATCGGCAGGGACGAAGACGCCCGGTCATGGCGCATCGGCCTGCTCGACGGGCGGCGTCCGATGGAGATCTCCGAGATCATCGAACTGGAGGGTATGGCGGTGGCCACCTCGGGGGGCTACGGCATGAGCTTCGACGCCGAAGGCCGTTTTCACCACCTGATCGATCCGAGGACGGCGCGAAGCGCGGCCCGCAACCTGGCCGTTACGGTGACCGCGACGAGCGCGACATTGGCCGATGCGCTCTCGACCGGATTCTCGGCCATGGACGAGACGGAGATCGAGGCCACGCTGCGCCACCATCCCGGTGTCGGCGTCCACCTCACCCGTCTCGACGGCACCGTCGCGATTTTGGGATCGTTCCCCAAGCGCCATCCCGCCTGAGCGCCGCCCGTCACTTCGTCCGGCCGGATTGGACGAGACTCTATTTCCTGCGGCCTGTGTACCAGTTGTAGAACCCGCTCAGCGTCAACAGAAACAGGCAGATCGCCGCCGCGTCCATGAGATAGGGTCCCCAGCCGCCGAGAATCCGGCCGCTGTGGAGATCGAGCAGGATCCGGCCCAGCGGCAGGCCCTGTTCGGAAAATCCTTGCATGACGCGCCGCGTCAATTCAGCCGACGGTGGCGAGGGACGCGACCAAACCACCCGATCGCCACAGGGCCGCCAGCTCGCCAAATCTCGCGACATGTGGCAGCCCTCTTTCGTCCGGACCGTAAGCTTGCCGGCTGGCGATCGCCCGAGGGCGAGGAGCGCGCCTGGCAGTTGATCGGCGTCGATCCGTCTGGAGACGAGGCCGCGAGCATCGATGACGGCGATCAATTCGGTCACGGCAAACACGATGCCATCATCGAGTCGGACTGCGCCGACCACCGGCGATGGGCTCTCATCGACTATCTGATCGTCGAGAAAGATCGCGCCCCCCCATGATGTGATTCGCCGCCCGGCCGCATCGAAGCTGATCGGCTCTGCGGCGGGCTTCAACCCGTACCAGCTCAACAGGAGGGGCGATCTGATCGGCCGCTGATCGAGGCCGAGCGCGTCGTTGTGATTGAG
>CAYVYD010000102.1:0-8318 GCA_964454415.1 uncultured Hyphomicrobiaceae bacterium
ATTCCTAATCTGAGGGTCGGAGGTTCGAGTCCTCCCGGGGTCGCCATATCATTTGATAGATTCGCCCCGCCACGCGGGACGCCCCAGCCGCCCGGGTCAGGGAAGGCGCAGGTTTGGCGCCGCCGCCGAGACCCGGGAAAATCATGGGGTAGCTGCAGGTGGGAGTCGCGGCCCCCGCCGCGGCGGAACAACGCGGCGCGCGCGGCGGGGGTTATCGATTCAGAGGCCGAAGAGACCTGTTTGGAATTGACGCCTACGGCTTACTTGAGCTGATCCTCGGCCATCTTGGCGTGATCCATGCAGCCCTTCTCGTCCTGCTTGTTCATGGCTTCCTCGGCCATCTTGTAATGCTCCTCGGCCGAGGCTTTCTTCGCGGCATCGGCCGTCTTGTCGATCTCCTCCTTGACCATCTTCATCTTGTCGGCACAGGTGTCGGCGGCATAGGCGGGCAGGGCCGCGGCCGCGACGAAACCGAACAGTGACAGCGCAAGAGTGGTACGCATTGCGGTTTTCATGTCTTTCTCCAAGTTAATCGAACGCCCTCGCCCAGATATTTAAACAACAATTCCAAAGATTTGTGAATGGCCATCCGAACCGGTGGCCCGGAACGGGACGGCCGCACCGCGGCAACGTGCATCGCGGCGACGCCGGGCGGCGCGGTCCAGATCCCCAGAACGTAGGCGCCGGGCGCCTCGCACAGCGCCGGGTAGGCACTACCGGCGGCGCCCAAATCGGGCGGGCCGATGCCGATCTCCCCGCCGGAGCGCTCCCGCAGCCAGGTTTGCCAGCGCGGCCACCAGGGCCCCTAGTGAACCGCCCCGGCTGTGAAAAAGCCGTCCGGCGAGACATAGGGCTCGCCCTCGCGCTCGACCGCGACGCGGTAGTGGCGGCGGGGGTGGCCCGGCTCGGAGACGACGCCGGCATTGTGGCCGCCGCTGGTCAAGAGGAAGGTGACCTCGGTGTCGGACAGAAGATTGATCTTGTAGACGGAGCGCCAGGGCGCGACGTGGTCGGTCTCGGTGCCGACGGCGAAGATCGAGACGTGGATGTCGGTGAGCGCGACCGGGCCGGCCCTCCACCCGGTAGCGCCCCTCGGCCAGGTCGTTTTCGAGGAAGAGGCTGCGCAGATATTCCGAATGCATCCGGCAGGGCAGCCTTGTGGCGTCGGCGTTCCAGGCCATCAGGTCGGTCATCGGCCGGCGCGCGGCTGCTGACGATGCAGGCGGCCGATCAAAACATCGGCGACAAGCTGGAGGCGCTCGAGAAGCAGGAGCGGATCGCCCGTCAGGAAAGCATCACGGTCGAAATGCTGGACGTGGTGCTGGGCGCGGAGGCCGTGAACGACGAAATCGCCAACCGCCCGAAACGCCGCGGGGCCTGACGATCGGACCCGCCGCGCCGCCCGCGCGCGCGGTGGAGCGGTGGAGCGATGGCCGTCAGATCGACGCGACGGTCCAGGTGACGAGCTCGGTGACCACCTTGGCGAAGGCGTCGTCCAGGGCGGCGGCGGCGGCGGCGGCGTCCGCCGACTTGGCGGCGGCCGAGGCATGGAACTGCTTGGCCGCGACGACCTTGCCGTCCTTGTCGAAGATCTTGGCGACGAAGTCGATGGTCCCCGCCGGGCTCGAATTGGCCGAAAGCTCGAAGCTGCGCAGGTCGATCACGAGCCGGTAATCGGGCGAGGCCTCGTCCGCCGGGCCGACGACCGAGCGCATGTAGCCCGCGTTCTCGAAGCTGCGGAGGATCTTGGCCTGCAGCATGTTGGGCACGTTGTCGCTCCAGCGCCCGTCCTCGAGGGTGACGCTGGCCTCGGGGCCCGTGCGCTTGATGATCTTGTCGGTGTTGAACGCCAACAGCACGGTCGGCTGCGGGATCATGATCTGCCAGCCGGGTTTCCCGGCCGGTGGAAACTTGTCCGGCGCCGTCAAGTCGTAGGTCGGGATCTGGGGCTTGCCCTCCTTGCCGCCGGTCATCCGCTCCAGCCCGATGATGATGCCGTCGATGCGGTCGCTGTTGCGGGCGAGCACGTCGGAGAACTTGGTCAGATTGTCGATCGTGGCGTGGAGGGATTCGGAGTTGTCCTGGAGGATGGTGTCGACGCGCCCCAGCACGTCGCCGGCGGCCTCGGTCCAGTTGCGCCCCGCCATCGGCTGGGCGGCGATGAGAGGGGGCGATTGATCGGAGGAGAGCGGCGGCGCGGAAGCCTTGCCGCCCTTCAGCAGAATGGCGGCACCACCGGTCAGTCCCTGATATTCGACGCCCACCTTGGTGTCGGCGCGTATCGGCACGTCCTGGTCCACCTCGATGATCGCCGTCAGCCACCGGGGGTGGTCGGGATCGAGCTTGAGGTCGGTGACCTCACCCACATTGATGCCGTTGAAAAAGACCGCCGAGCCGACGAGAAGTCCCGAAACGGGGTTCTGGAAGCGGATTTGATAGCTCGCGCGCTGGCGCAGGCCGCCGGCGTTTTCCAGCCAGTAGACGAAGACGAACACCGCCACGATGACGGCAATCGAAAACAACCCCATCAACACGTATCGAGCCCGAATCTCCATAGATCTCGCCCCAGCTTGCTTCGGTTTCAGTGTGCGGCCTGCCCGGCCCTTTCCTTGAGGACCTCGGCGCGGCTGCCGGCAAAATAGGTCTGCACCCAGGGGTGCTTGCTGCGGAGCACCTGGGCGATCGAGCCCACCGCGACCACCTTGCCGTCGGCGAGCACCGCCACGCGGTCGCAGACCCTGTAAACGCTCTCCAAATCGTGGGTCACCATGAACACCGTCAAGCCCAGGGTCGTCTGCAGGGTCTTGATCAGCTCGTCGAACTCGCCCGCCGCGATGGGGTCGAGGCCGGATGTGGGCTCGTCCAGGAACACGAACTCCGGATCGAGCGCCAGGGCGCGGGCGAGCGCCACGCGCTTGGTCATGCCGCCCGACAGCTCGGAGGGGTATTTGTCGGCGTCGGCGGGGGCGAGCCCGACCATCTCGAGCTTGGCGACGGCCATCTCGTCCAGCAACTTGTCGGAGATATCGAGATATTCGCGCATCGCGAACTGCAGATTCTCGCGAACGGTGATGGAGGAGAACAAGGCGCCCTGCTGGAACATGATCCCCCACCGGCGCTCGAGCGCGCGCAGCTCCTCATCGCTCGCCCGGTCCATGGCGACGCCCAGAATCTCGATAGAGCCCCCGCGCTTGGGAAGAAGGCCGATGATGGTGCGCAGCAGCACCGACTTGCCGCTTCCCGAACCGCCGACGACGCCGCGAATTTCTCCGGCGAACACCTCGAGCGACAGGTGATCGAGAACCACTTGGTCGCCGAAACCGGCCACCAGGTCCTTTGCCCGCAAGACGACGTCGCCCGCCATCGGCTCACATTCCGATCGAGGCGAAAAACATGGCGAAGATGCCGTCCAGCACGATCACCAGGAAGATCGACTTGACGACGGATTTGGTCGTCTGCGTCCCCAGCGACTCGGCGCTCCCCTTCACCAGCAGCCCCTCGGAGCAGGCGACGGTGCCGATCACCAGCCCCATGAACGGGGCCTTGATCATGCCGACTTCGAAATGGGTGAGCGTGATCGCCTGCCTGAACCGGTCGATGATGATTTCGGGACCCATTCCGCCATAGAGCCAGGCGACGAGGCCGCCGCCGTAAAGCGCCGCCATGGAGCCCAGGAAGGTGAGCAGGGGGACGGCGCAGACCAGCACCAGCACGCGCGGCAGAATGAGAATCCCGACCGGGTCGAAACCCATGGTGCGGAGCGCGTCGATCTCCTCGCGCATCTTCATCGAGCCCAGCTCCGCCGTGTAGGAGCTGCCGGACCGGCCGGCGACCATGATCGACACCAGCAGGACGGCGACCTCGCGCATGACCAGAATGCCGACCATGTCGACGACGTAGAGCTCGGCGCCGAATTTCCTGAAATGGAAGATCCCCTGCTGGGCGATGATGGCGCCGATCAGAAAGGTGATCAGCAGGATGATCGACACGGCCTGCCAGCCGACCCGATCGAGCTGATTGACCGCCGAGGTGAAGCGGAAGGCGCGCGGACGGGAGGCGACGCGAACGAGTGCGGTGGACAGGGCGCCAAACATGTTGGCGAAGATGAGCAGGTCGCTTCCCAGCCTCGAAGTGCGCCGTCCCAGCGCTTCGATCCGGGTGAGCAGATCGTGACGCGCCGCGGGCGGCGCCGCGGCGCCGCGGTTGACGTTGTGCATTTCCTCGAACAGGCCGCGGCCGCGCTCCGGCAGGCTAACGATGTCGATTTCCTTTCCCTGGTCCTTCGAGTCGCGCTGTAGGCGTTCCAGGACCCAGGCGCCGAAGGTATCGAACTGCCGGACCGCGCTCATGTCGATGGAGAGCTTCTTGGTGCCGGCAACGGCGGGGGAAATGTCGCCGAGGGTGGCCTCGAGCTCGCTGGCGTGAGCCGCCGTCCACGATCCCGAGGCGGTGAGCAGCAATCGGTCGCCTTCGATCGCACTGCTCAGCAGGGCTTCATTGCTCATTGGCGGAGCCTCCCTGGGTCAGACGGCGCAAGGCACGAGCGCGCCGCGGATTCGAGTCGCCGGGTTCAGCCTACCAGCTATTGGCGAGGGGCGAATGACCAGATTGGAACGGTGACGGACGTCCGCGCCCGGGAGCAAGGCATGGAAGGAGAAAGCAGACCGCCTGACCGGTGGAGACGGGTTGCCGAACCGATCCACGCTCCAGGGAGCTATCCAGCCGGGAAGGAGGGTGTGCGGCAACCGCGTCAACGGCGCCTCAAGCCGATATCGACGCCTTTCAAGCCGATCCCCTGCGTGGAGATCGACACGTTCTGACGCACGCCGCCATAGGAGACCACCATCGAGCCGGTGACGCCGCCCCTGATCGACATGGTTATGCGGTTGTTGGTGACCTGCCCGGTGACGTCGCCTTCCGCGTTGTAGGTGCGTTCCTCCCAATGGCCGGCGAGGCGGCCGCCGTTTTCGCTCAGCTTGGCGCGAATCTCGATCTTTTGGGTTTGGCTCGAACAGCGGATCGCCAGGCCCAGCGTGGAGCCTCCTCCGGTGTAATAGGCGTTGCATTGAATCCGCTCGCGCGTTCCGTCCTGGAGCTGGATCATGCCGCTCCCGCCCCAGGTTCCCAGCAGATCGTTCAAGGGGGACGCCGCGGCGGGCGCCTGATGCAGCGAGATGCCGGCGAGGAAGGCCAAGCCAAAGACGCCGGCCGCGGCCGACGTGACCGGTCGCGCTGTTTTCCTGTCGATGTTCATGATCGCTCCAACCGTCCCTATCGAGCAAGCCAGGCAATCCGCGCCTCCACGCGCCGCCTGACCTGGTTCGCGATAAATGCCCCCTCCTCAGATAGGCGTGAAAGGTAACAGAACAAATCAATTCACAGAATAATGTTTGAACGCTTTTCCGGCCCGGGCAGCCGCGCGGGCCGCCGCGGAAACCGCCGCGGCGGTGCAGGTACCATGCCGAACCAAAGTCCGCGCTGACCGCGCCAACGTCCCCATGCTGTCATGGGGCGTGGATTTCCGACTTTCTCCACCATGGAAATCTCCCGGGCATTCACCTCTCGTGACTGCCATCACGAGCGGCCGGGCGCCGGCGCATCAAGCCCTCCCGTCCGGCTTTACCCGGCCGCTCTTTTCCGTTTTCCGTCACTGGAGGGGCACGCGCCGAAGCGTCACTGGAACCAGCGCTCCACCGCCTTGAGACCGGCCAGAATGATCACGGCGAGCACCGTCGCCATGATCGCGATCACGTAGTATCCCGCGCCGCATGCCAGACCCACCGCGCCAGCCAGCCACATGCCGGCGCCGGTGGTGAGGCCGCGTATCTTGCCCCGGCCGTGAATGATGGCGCCGGCGGCGAGAAACGCCACGCCCGCGGTCACCGCCTCGACGATTCTGATGGGATCCGCCCTAACCGTCTCGTCGACGGATTTGAGATATTGATAAATCTCGAGGGTGAGCACCGTGAAGACCGCCGCGGCCAGCGCCGTCATCATGTGGGTGCGCAGACCGGCCGCGCGGTCCTTGATCTCGCGCTCGAGCCCGATGACGCCGCCGAAGGAGGCGGCGAGCACGAGGCGCAGGAGAATTTCAAGCTCCGGCGTGACGGTGCGCGCGCTTCCGAGGGAGAAGGATAGTTCCATGACGTTGCCCGCCGGCGAACCTGGCATGACCGGAAACCGCCCTCGTCGGCGTCACCGCTGCGCTCATGATCGGCTATCGGCGGTCCGAATCCCCTTCCGCGCCAATTCCTCGAGGGAAGCGGCGCTCTTCTCGAGGTGACCCAGCTTCATATGGTCGAGCACGGGCGGCGTCTTGGCGAACTGGATCTCCGAATATTCGACGATCTGAACGCGGTTGCCCCAGGGATCGAGAAAGTCGAGAAAGCCGCCCGGCAGGATCTCGACGCCGGCGGCCTCTATCGCCGCACGCGCCGTCTTCTTGTCGTCGACGACCAGGCCGAAATGACGATGATCATCCCGGTGCGCCCCGCCGGTTTCGGCCAGCGCGATGAATTGATCGCCCATGTCGATGAAGGCCATGCCCTCGTGCCGGCCGCGCAGTTCGAATTCGAAGATGCCGCCATAGAAGGCGAGCGCCTGCTCGATGTCGGCGACTTCGAGCGCGACGTGATTGATGCCTACCAGTTTCGGTTTCGCGTCGTTGCGGTCGCTTGCCATGGGGTTCACCCTGTGTTTTCGCCGCCCCGCCCGGCCGAGCGGCGCCAGGCTGCAAGTCCCTGGGGCCGGGGTCCGATCTCCCCGGGCAAGCCCCAGGGCGACCGGAACGCGGCGCTTCAGGACTGCTCCAAACGGTTGATCGCCTCGACGACCTCGGTGAGCCGGCTCGGCTCGCCGCCGGCCATGTTTTCCGCCTCGGCCCGCTGCATCAGCACGGCGTCCTCCTCCCATGAATGGAGAAGCTCGAGCTTTTGCGTCTTGGTCAGGCCGGAGGCGGCTATGATTTCGGACGGCGTATCGAAAAATTTCGACGGATGGCTCTTCACCCTCTCGAAGTCGAATTTGCCCGCGGCGGGGGACATGGTTCGCTCCAATTGTCAGTGGCCGGATTTCCCCACGGAGAAGCCCGGACGTTCTTCACGCTCAATTACAAAACCGCCGAATGGCGGAAAGGTTCCAGACCGCGCCGTTGCAAATACGGTCCCAATTGCCTCGGAGAAGACCGGAAGCCGACAGGGGCTTGTTTTTGGAACCAATGCCGGCACAATGCGTTATCTTCAATTGAGCGCCGTCTCCTGCGGCGGCGGTGGAATTCGCCCTAAAAACAGAAGCAAGATCGTCCATGTCCAAATTCGAACTTCCCGACCTCCCCTACGCCTACGACGCGCTGGAACCCCACATGTCGAGCAGGACGCTCGAGTTTCATCACGACAAGCATCATCAAGCCTATGTCGACAACACCAACGCCCTGCTGGAAAAGTCCGACCTCAAGGGACAGGACCTGGAGGACATCGTCGTCAAGTCCCACAACAAGAACCAGGCGCTCTTCAACAACGCCGCCCAACACTTCAACCACACCCAGTTTTGGCGGTGGATGAGCCCCAAGGGGGGAGGCGCCATTCCGGGCAAGCTCGAAAAGGCGCTGACGGCGAAATTCAAATCCCTGGAGGACTTCAAGAAAACCTTCAAGGACACCGGCGTCGGGCAGTTCGGCTCGGGCTGGGTCTGGCTGATGTGGAAGGGGGGCGGGCTCGACGTCATTTCGACGCCAAACGGCGAAAACCCCTTGGTTCACGGCGGCCGCCCGCTGCTCGGCTGCGACGTCTGGGAGCACTCCTATTATCTCGACTACCAGAACAGGCGGGCCGCCTATCTGGACGCCTTCCTCGAAAATCTCGTCGATTGGGAAGCCGTGGCGGCCGGCTTCGAGAAATGCGGCTAGACCCCGACCGCCTCGGGGTCATGCAGTAGGCGGGCGCCGCATTCGACCGGCCGGGGGCGGCGGAACGATAGGAAAGGCCGGCAACCGTTGGGCGGCACCATGGGCATCGCGTATGTCGTTCTCTGGCTGATCGCGCCGTGAGGCGCTCCGGCCCGCGGCGGCCGTGGCAGGCGAGATCAAAACCCAAAGCTGAAGACGTATTTTCTGATTTCGCCCAATTCCAATTCGTCCTCCCGGTAACGGAAATCGAGCGCGGCGTTCAGATTGATCACGCCCAATACGAGCCCGTTCTCGATCACCGGGAGATGACGAACCCTCCTCTTGGCCATGAGCTGGAGGGCGACGTCCACGTGGTCCTCGGGCCGGCAGGTGGAAACGTCCCTCGTCATGATATCGGCGACCGGCGCGCGCGCCG
>CAYVYD010000103.1:0-8288 GCA_964454415.1 uncultured Hyphomicrobiaceae bacterium
CGGCCGGCTTCATTTTCACCACCTCGCTGGCGCCGGCGATCGTCGCCGGCGCGCTGGCGAGCGTGCGTCACCTGAAGACCAGTCAGGCCGAGCGCGAGCGCCATCAGGAGCGCGCAAGCACGCTGAAGCGCCGCCTCGCCGAGGCCGGTCTGCCGGTGTTCGAGAACCCCAGTCACATCGTGCCGGTGATGGTCCGCGATCCGGTGCGCTGCAAGCGCTTGACCGACGCCCTGATGCAGCGTTTCGGCATCTACGTGCAGCCGATCAATTATCCGACCGTGCCGCGCGGCAGCGAACGCATCAGGCTGACGCCGGGCCCGCTCCACAGCGACGGCGACATGGACCATCTCATCGACGCGCTCAACGCGCTGTGGGGCGAGATGGACCTGCAGCGTGCCGCCTGACGGCGAGGACGGCAACGCAAGGGCCCCGGAGCGCAGCCCCGGCCGGGGCGAAGTCTATTTCGAGTTTCACAAGGTCGGCCAAACCATGAAGGTGACCGCCGTCGATGCCGCAAGCGGCGTCGAAGTGGTGGTCATGGGACCGGCGAGCGCCGCCCAGGCCGATCTCCAAAGCATCGCCATGCGTAAGCTCAAGGCGCGTCTGGAGCGCGAGGGGAGCTAAAGCCCGGTTCTCCGGGCCGGGTCGAGGCCCGGGGCCCGCAAAAACAAGTGGTGGATTTCCGTTCCTATCCCTTGGGTCTTGTTGGTGTCTCACCGCGACATGTGGTAATGGCTCCCATGGGACCACCCATGAGGCGCCATCCCCTGCCGGTCGGCGGTTCCCGCGACGGGGACCGGCGGAGGTTCCGGCCGTGGAGCGGTTGAGACGAGAGCGCCAACACGAGAAGGAACGAGTATGAGCGCGACGGATGCCAGAAACGCGGCGCGGGCGCAGTCCGGCGAAGGCGCCGACAGGCCGGGCGGCGGAAGCCTGGCCGAGACCGATCCCGAGATTTGGGAGGCGATCGGCCTGGAGTACAAGCGCCAGGCGGAAGAGATCGAGCTGATCGCGTCCGAGAACTACGCCTCCCGCGCGGTGATGGAGGCGGCGGGCTCGGTGCTGACCAACAAATACGCCGAAGGCTATCCGGGCCGGCGCTATTACGGCGGCTGCCAATATGTCGACATCGCCGAGAAGCTCGCCATCGAGCGCCTGACGCGGCTGTTCGATTGCGGCTTCGCCAACGTCCAGCCCAATTCGGGCAGCCAGGCCAACCAGGGCGTGCTGATGGCGCTCGCCAGGCCGGGGAACAAGATCCTCGGCATGAGCCTGGCGGCGGGCGGCCATCTTACCCACGGCGCCGCGCCCAACCAGTCGGGCAAGTGGTTCGACGCCGTCCAATATGGCGTGCGCCGCGAGGACGCGCTCATCGATTTCGACGAGGTGGCGGCGCTGGCGCGCGAGCACAGCCCGCGCCTCATCATCGCCGGCGGCTCCGCCTATCCCAGAACGATCGACTTCGCCCGGTTCCGCGAGATCGCCGACGAGGTCGGCGCCCATTTGATGGTGGACATGGCCCATTTCGCCGGCCTGGTCGCCGGCGGCGCCCATCCGAGCCCATTCCCCCACGCCCACGTGGTCACCTCGACGACCCACAAGACGTTGCGCGGCCCCCGGGGCGGCATCATCCTCACCAATGACGAGGAGATCGCCAAGAAGATCAACAGCGCCATTTTTCCGGGCATCCAGGGCGGCC
Organism: uncultured Hyphomicrobiaceae bacterium; assembly: GCA_964454415.1. Taxonomy (GTDB): domain Bacteria; phylum Pseudomonadota; class Alphaproteobacteria; order Rhizobiales; family Methyloligellaceae; genus JAJFHN01. The sequence continues at coordinate 1,700 of CAYVYD010000103.1, forward strand.
CCCTGATGCACATCATCGCCGCCAAGGCGGTGTGCTTCAAGGAGGCGCTGCAGCCGGAATTCAGCCTCTACGCGCAATCGGTGGTGCGCAACGCACGCGCGCTCTGCGAGACCCTGAGCCAGGGCGGGCTCGATCTGGTCTCGGGCGGCACCGACACCCATCTGGCGCTCGTCGATCTGCGGCCCAAGGGGCTCACCGGCAAGCTGGCCGAGACGGCGCTGGGGCGCGCCAACATCACCTGCAACAAGAACGGCGTCCCCTTCGATCCGGAAAAGCCGACGGTGACGTCGGGCATTCGCATAGGCTCGCCGGCGGGCACCACCCGCGGCTTCGGCGCGGCCGAGTTCAAGGCCGTCGGCGGGATGATGCTGGAGGTGTTGGACGGTCTGGCGGAAAAGGGCGAGGACGCCAACGCCGACTGCGAGGCCGCGGTCAAGGCCAGGGTTCTCGAACTGTGCGCCAGGTTTCCGATTTACGGCGACGGTTCGTGAAGGTTCGTTTGGTAACGGTTCAGAGTTAGCGTCCGCGCGGGCGGGGAAGGGGGCGCAATGCGGTGCCCATATTGCGGAAGCATCAACACGCAGGTTAAGGACTCGCGGCCGACCGAGGATCACGCCGCGATCCGCCGCCGGCGCGTCTGCGCCGATTGCAGCGGACGCTACACCACCTTCGAACGCGTCCAGCTCCGCGAACTCATGGTGGTGAAGAAGAACGGCCGGCGCGTGCCCTTCGACCGGGACAAGCTGATGCGCTCGGTGCAGATCGCGCTGCGCAAGCGCCCGGTCGACCCCGAGCGCGTCGAGCGCATGGTGAGCGGCATCGTCCGGCGTCTGGAGAACATGGGCGAGGGCGACATCAGCTCCGAGACCATCGGCCGGCTCGTCATGGAGGCGCTGAGGGCGCTCGACGACGTCGCGTATGTGCGCTTCGCCTCGGTCTACAAGAATTTCCGCGAGGCCCGCGATTTCGAGGCGCTGCTCGGCGAGCTGACCGGCACCGAGGACGACAAAGCGCTGCTGGCAAGCGCCGAGGGCGAGGGCTGACCGGCGCCGGGCCACGCGGTTCATTGCCCCTCACGCGGTTATTTGAGAGTACGCTGCGGTGACCTTTCCCCCCATCAACGATACCGACGCCGGCTATCTGGCGGTCGCCGCCAGGCTCGCCAAGCGCGGCCTGGGGCGCACCTCGCCCAACCCGAGCGTCGGCGCCCTGGTGGTCGACCCGCGCTGCGGCGGCGAAATCGTCTCCCGTGGCTGGACGCAGCCGGGCGGCCGGCCCCACGCCGAACAGGTGGCGCTCGAGCGCGCCGGTGACCGCGCCAGGGGGGCGACCATGTACGTGACCCTCGAGCCCTGCGCGCATCAGGGCAAGAGCCCGCCCTGCGCCGACGCGCTGATTGGCGCCGGCATCGCCCGCCTCGTCTGCGCCATGGGCGATCCCGACCCCCGCGTCTCGGGCGAGGGCTTTGAGCGGCTGCGGCAGGCGGGAATCGAGGTGGCGCTGGCGGGAGAGCCGGGCGAGGCGGCGTGGCTCGTCCACGGCCACGTGCTGCGGCAGCGCGCCAAGCGGCCCTTCGTCCAGCTCAAGCTCGCCGCCGGCGCCGATGGCAGGCTGCCGGCGGCGAACGGCTCGGACCGCCCCGTCTGGGTCACCGGCGAGCGCGCCCGCGCCCGCGGTCACCTGATGCGCGCGCAGGCCGACGCGATCATCGTCGGCAGCGGCACGGCGCTCGCCGACGACCCCGAGTTGACCTGCCGTCTGCCGGGGCTGGAGGACTCTTCGCCGCTGCGGGTGGTGTTCGATTCCAAGCTCCGCCTGGCGCCCGCTTCGCGCCTGGTGGCGAGCCTCGATCGCGCCCCCCTCTGGGTCCTGTGCGGCGAGGGGGCGCAGCCCGCGCGCCGCGAGGCGCTCGAGCGGAAGGGTGTGCGACTCATCGCGGTCGAAGGCGGGGTGGACGGCCGCATCGACCTCGGCCAAGCCTTGGAGCGCCTGGCGGGCGAAGGGGTGACGCGGGCGCTGGTCGAGGGCGGTCCGACGCTGGCCAGGGCCTGCCTCGCCGCCGGCCTGATCGACGAGGCGGTATTTTTCACCGGTCGCGAGGCGGTAGGCGAGGGCGGCCTGCTCCCCTTCGTCGAGGAGGGCTTCGAGGGGCTCACGGAGTCTGGCGACTTCGAGCCCGTGGCCGCGCGCCCGATCGGCCCCGACCGCATGGCCGTTTACCGGCGGCGGGCGTGAGGCGTCCCATGTTCACCGGTCTCGTCAGCGACGTCGGCACCCTGGAAGCGCGCGAGGAGGGTCGTCTCGTCATCGCCTGCGCCTATCCGGCAGAGAGCATCGCCATCGGCGCATCGATCAGTTGCGACGGCTGCTGCCTGACGGTCACCGCCCTCGAACCCCGGGGCGAGGGGGGGAGCCGGTTCGACGCCGACGTCTCCAACGAAACGCTCAGATGCACGACCCTCGGCTCCTGGCGCGAGGGCCGCAGGATCAATCTGGAGCGGCCGCTGACGCCAGCGAGCGAGCTCGGCGGCCATATGGTGACGGGCCATGTGGACGGCGTCGCCGAGATCATCGAGCGTGAGGAGGACTGCGGTTCGGTCCGGCTGCGGCTGCGGTGTCCCGAGGAACTCGCCCCCTTCATCGCGCCCAAGGGCTCGGTCGCGCTCGACGGCACGTCGTTCACCGTTAACGACATGGAGGGCGCGACATTCGCCATCAACATCATTCCCCATACGCTCTCGCAGACCAATTGGGGCGCCAAGGGGGTCGGCGATAAGGTCAATCTGGAGGTGGACCTTCTGGCGCGCTATGTGGCAAGGATCAGTGACGCCATGAAGCCGAGGTTAGCGTGAGCATCGCCGAGCAACATAGAGTGAGCGCCTTTCTCTCGCCCATCGAGGACGTTCTCGAGGACGCCCGCAACGGCCGCATGTTCATCCTGATCGACGCGGAAGAGCGCGAGAACGAGGGCGATCTCGTGATCCCCGCGCAAATGGCGACGCCCGAGGCCATCAACTTCATGGCCAAGCACGGCCGCGGACTGATCTGCCTGGCGCTCACCTCCGAACGCGCCGACCAGCTCAACCTCGAGCTGATGGCGCGCTCCAATCAAACCCGTCATCAGACCGCCTTCACCGTCTCGATCGAGGCGCGCGAGGGCATTTCGACCGGCATATCGGCGCACGACCGCTCGCACACCATCTCGGTCGCCATCGATCCCACCAAGGATTCCCGCGACATCGTGACCCCCGGCCACGTCTTTCCGCTGGTGGCCAAGGACGGCGGCGTGCTGGTGCGCGCGGGCCACACGGAGGCCGCCGTCGACGTGGCGCGGCTGGCCGGCGTCTACCCGGCCGGCGTGATCTGCGAGATCATGAACGACGATGGCACCATGGCCCGCCTCACCGACCTGATCCCCTTCGCCAAGCGCCACGAGCTCAAGATCGCCGCGATTTCCGATCTGATCGCCTACCGGCTCAAATATGACAGCCTGGTGCGCGTCATCGAGGAAACGAAGATGACCAGCGCCTTCGGCGGCGACTTCACCCTGAAGGTCTATGGCAGCGCCATCCAGGCGACCGAGCACATCGCCCTCGTCAAGGGCGAAATCGACACCTCAGGCCCGGTTCTGGTGCGCATGCACGCCTGCAACGTGCTGACCGACCTGCTGGGCACGACGGGCAACAGGCGCTCACTGGTCCAGAAGGCGATGGAGAAGATCGCCAAGGAGGGCAGCGGCGTCGTCGTTCTGATCCGCGAGACCAACTCCCACGCGGTTACCGACCGCCTGCACGGCGCGCCGCCGGTCCGCCCGACCGCCGCGGGCCCGCGTCTCGTCGAATACGGCATCGGCGCGCAGATCCTGCTCGATTTGGGGGTGCATGAGATGGTCCTGCTTTCCAACTCGCCGACGCCGAAGGTGATCGGCCTGGAAGGCTACGGCCTCAAGATCGTCGGCCATCGGCGGCTCGGCTGAGGCCGTGTCATGGCAACGCCCAAGCAGTCGGTGCTCATTATCGAGGCGCGGTTCTACGGCGGCATCGCCGATGAATTGGCGAAGGGCGCGATCGCCCATCTCGAATCGGAAGGGATGGCTTACGAGCGCTTGGCCGTGCCCGGCGCGCTCGAAATCCCGCTGGCGCTCGCCATCGCCGTCGAGAACGGCCTCATCGGGGCGCGCGCCAAGCACCAGGGCTGCGTGGCGCTCGGCTGCGTCATTCGCGGCGAGACCTCCCATTACGACATCGTCGCGGGCGAGTCCGCGCGGGCGCTCATGACCATCGCCGCCCAGCACGCGCTTCCGCTCGGCAACGGCATTCTCACGGTGGAGAACAGGGAACAAGCGCAGACTCGCGCGAGCGCTGGCGGCAGAAACAAGGGCGCCGCCGCCGCCGCAGCCTGCCTCGCGCTGATGCGCCTCGCCCGCGAAACGCGGGCCGGTGCCTAACCGGGAACGGATGCCATGGGCGTCAAGCGGGGTGAAGCCGGAAGTGCCGGCGCGAAGGGCGGCCACGGTCGCAGCGCCGCCCGTCTGGCCGCCGTCCAGGCGCTCTATCAGATGGACATGACGGGCGCCGACCTCAACGCCGTGATCGAGGAGTTCCGCGACCATCGCCTCGGCCGCGAGCTCGATGGCGATCAATACGCCGCCGCCGACGCCGCCTTCTTCCGCGACGTGCTGGAGGGCGTCGTGCGCAGCCAGCGCAGCCTCGATCCGATGCTGAACGAAAGTCTGGCGGAGGGCTGGCGCCTGAGCCGCATCGACAGCATCCTGCGCGCGATATTGCGGGCGGCAGCCTATGAGTTGGCGGCGCGCGAGGACGTGCCCGCCAAGGCCGTCATCAACGAATATGTCGACGTCGCCCACGCCTTCTTCGCCGGCGACGAGCCCAAGGCCGTGAACGGCATACTCGACCGGCTGGCGCGCTCCCTGCGCGCGGGAGAATTCGACCAGGCCGCCAACGATGCCTGAGCGCAAGGACGCAGGCGGGCCGCCGCTCGGCGAAGTGGAGATCATCGCCCGCTATTTCGCTCCCCTCGCCGAGGGCGTGCGCGAGGCGATGGGCCTCGCCGACGACGCCGCCCTCGTGCCTTCCGAAGCGGGCAAGGATTTCGTCGTAACCACCGACGGGCTGGTCGCCGGCCGCCATTTCACCGCCGACGCGAAGGCCTCCGACATCGCCTTCAAGGCGCTCGCCGTCAACGTCTCCGACCTCATCGCCAAGGGCGCCGACCCCTATCTCTATTTTCTCACCCTCGCGCTGCCCGCTCCCGATCCGCGCTGGCTCGAGGCCTTCGCCGGCGGGCTCGCCGAGGCGCAAGGCACCTTCGGCTGCCGTCTGGCGGGCGGCGACACGGTGGGGACGCCCGGGCCGCTGACGCTCTCGATCACCGCGCTCGGCAAGGTGGCGGCAGGCGCCATGGTGACGCGCTCGGGCGGGCATGAGGGCGATCTCGTCTATGTCAGCGGCACCATCGGAGACGCGGCGTTGGGCCTCGAGCTGATCGGCCGGCCGGCCGCGGCGGGCGCCTGGCAATTAACCGCGGACGAGGCCGCCCATCTCAAGGCGCGCTACCGGCGTCCGGCACCGCGCCGCGCCCTGGCGTCCGTTCTAAGCCGCCATGCCCACGCGGCGATGGACGTCTCCGACGGCTTGTTCGGCGATTTCGAAACGCTCTGCCGCGCGTCCGCCACCGGCGGCGAGATCGAGGCCGCGCGCATTCCGCTCTCTCCCGCCGCTGCCCAAGCGCTCAAGCGCGATCCCGCCTGTCTTCCTGCGATCGCCAATGGCGGCGACGACTACGAGGTGCTAGCCGCGATTGCCGCCCCGGAGGCGCGCGCCTTCGAGGAAGCGGCCGAAGAGGCGGGAGTTCGCGTGACGCGGATCGGGGTGCTCAAGGCGCCGGGTGAGGGCGTCCATCTGCGCAACGAGATCGGCCAGGGAATCGCGCTCGGGCGCGCGAAATTCGATCATTTCGCCGGTTCGCCGGGCCCCGGGGAGGGATGTGAATGAATCGCGCTGCTTTGTTGCGCAGCCGCGTCAATTTTGGCATGGTCCGCCCGACTTCGGACGAGCGTCGAGTCCATCAACTGCGAAATGACGTGGCGAGCACCGCTTCGACGCCATCATCGACTTTCTGATCCTACCATCGGTTACCACTGGGGGCTGACCGCCATGAACACGGTTCTTTATCTGATTATTGCCAGCGGCGCGCTATCGCTCGTCTACGGGGTGTGGGCCGTTCAATCGGTCATGTCGTCGCCCGCCGGCAGCAAGCGCATGCAAACCATCGCCGGCGCCATCCAGGAGGGCGCGCAGGCCTATCTGGCGCGGCAATACACGACCATCGCGCTGGTTGGCGTGGTCATATTCGCGCTCGTCTCCTATCTGCTTTCCATCACCGTCGGCATCGGCTTCCTGATCGGGGCGACGCTGTCGGGGACCGCCGGGTTCATCGGCATGCTGGTTTCCGTCCGCGCCAATGTGCGCACCACCCAGGCCGCCAGCAAGAGTCTGGCAGCGGGCCTGGCGATCGCCTTCCGGGCTGGCGCGGTGACCGGCATGCTGGTGGCGGGCCTGGCGCTGCT
>CAYVYD010000104.1:0-8253 GCA_964454415.1 uncultured Hyphomicrobiaceae bacterium
GGCCGAGCGGTTCCTCGGCGAGGCAAAACCCGACATGCTCTCGATCTCGCCGGACGACTTCGCCCAGGCGGTCGAGGCGGCGCTGGCGGCGGCCGGGGATCCGGCACGGGCGGCGATGGACGCATGAAGTTCCTCTCCGTCGTCCAGCACACCCAGTCGGATTGGCTGGGCCTGATCGAGGACCATCTCGAGGGCAGGCGCATCCGCTTCAGCTATTTCCGCCCATTCACCTCCGGCGGCAAGCTGCCTGACGCGAACGTGCTGGGAGACGGGTTGGTGCTGCTGGGGCTCGGCCCCTGGGGGACGGCGGGAGACCACGACGTCCCCACGCTCCAGGAAGAGATCTCGCTGGCGCGCGCCTGCCTGATGCTGGAGCAGCCGGTGATCGGCATCGGGCTCGGCGCGCAGATCCTAAGCCTCGCCGGCGACGGCAAGACGGCGCCGGCGCCGCTCGCCTTCTCCGCCGGCCACGCGCGGCGCTCGAAGGAGGACGCGCTCAACGGCTTCCTGCCCGAACGCTTCCCCAACGTCGTCTTCATGCGCGACCGCCCCGATCCCCCCAGCTATGCCGAAATTCTCGCCCGCGACGAGGAGGGACACCCCGCGCTGTTCCAGATCGGCCGCAACGCCTTCGGCTTCAGCGGCCATCCGGGCATCAAGCTGGCGATGATCGAGGATTTGGTGATGGAGCTCGAGGAGGCGCCGAAAAACACCGGGGCCGAGCTCGAGAAGCTGCGGGCGATGAAGGGCGAGATCGAGGAGAGCCTGATCCCGATCATGACCGGCCTCATCCAATTGACGGGGTGGATGCGGGACTGACGGGCCCCTATCTTAAATGGATGGCAAGGGACTTCAGGGCCCGAAACGTCCCGCGGCGGTTCAGGCCGGGCGAAATCGGCAGGGCGCGGAGCGCGAATTGACCGCCGACAATGATTGCATAAAATTGAATATGTGGTTATAGTCCCACGAAGTTCGTTTGGATTGAAACAGCGTGCATGGGAAACCCTGGAACCGCCGGAATTCATCCCCCTCGGGATGGCGGCAGGCACGAAGCGGCATGCGGTCTAGGGCGGTCATATGACCAAGAAACTCATTATCGTCATGGCGAACACAGATCTGCGCAACGGCGAGGAGCTGGGCGCGCCGATCTTTCAGGCCTCGGTCGCGGCGGCCCTCGACTACGAGGTCGAGGTGGTCTGCACGGCGACCTCGGGCCGGCTGATGAAGAAGGGCGAGGCGGAGAAGCTCACCGTCAAGGAGGGCTCGCCGAAGAGCGTCTACGACTTCATCAAGGACGCGCACGAGGCGGGCGTCAAATTCTATTGCTGCTCGCCCAATCTCGATCTGTTCGACATGACGGAGAAGGATCTGATTCCCGAGTGCGAAGGCATCGTCGGCGGGGCCTATCTCGTCGAGGAGATCATGGAAGAGGACTGCAAGGTCCTGACCTATTGACCGGGACCCGTTGAGCAGGACCGCTTGAACCGGGCTCGGCCCGCGAGGAAACGTTTAGGATATGTCTCATCACGCCCTCGGATCGCGCGTTCAGGACTTCATCGGCGATCCCGTCTCCAACGCTCCGGTGGTCGGGCGCGACAAGCTCGAGGAGATCTTCGACGACATCCAGGCCGATCTGCGCTTCGATCACGAGCTGAACGGCTGCCTCAATTGCGGCATCTGCACCGCCACCTGCCCGGCGGCGCACTATTACGACTTCTCGCCGCGGGAGATCGTGCAGCTGCTGTGGACGGAGAATCTCGAAGGCATCTACGACGCCATGCAGGAGAAGATCTGGGCGTGTGCCCAATGCTACACCTGCGCGGCGCGCTGCCCGTTCGACAATTCGCCGGGCGGGCTGATCATGCTGATGCGCGAGACCGCCATCAAGCACGGCATGCAGTCGGCAAAGGACGTGCTGCGGCCGTTCAGCCGGGTGATGCTGAAGCTGATCTCGACCGGCAACCAGCTCTCGCCCGACATGATCACGGCCGACCATTTCCCCGACTGGGGACCGCAGGTTTCGAAAATCGACGCGCCGCTCAAGATCCTGCGCAAGGCGATCCCTATGCCGACGCTCAACACCACCGAGACGGCCTGGGAGGTCAATCTCAAGACCTCCGTCGAGCTCTACACGATCTGGCGAGAGACCGGCGTTCTCGATCAGCTCGAGACGATCGACGAGAACCTGTTCGACGTGATCTTGGATTTCATGGACGAGAAGGAAGAGGAATGGGGAGATTGGCTCGAGGAGGCGGAGGAGGACTAACGCCCCCGCGCCGGCCACCGAACCCCGAAGGAGAGGAACATGACCAGTACACGCAAAGGCAAGACCACCAGCAAGGCCGCGCCCAAGGGCAAGGCCGCGGCCAGGGCCAAGACCGTCGGCGAGCGCTTCACCGGACATGGGCCCGAGTGGACCGATTCCAAGCTCAGCCGGGAAGAGGCCATGGTCGCCACCGCCTGGGTCGAGCAGAAGATCGACAAGCGCTCGATGCTGACAAACAAGGAGCGCGTCGAGGACGTGCGCGACATCATGTGGCAGCTCGAGAAGGACGGCGAAATCGCCGTCCACCGGGTCCGTGACGAGCACGAGCCGGTCATCGTCAACACGCTTTACGGCTGGGAAAAGAAGATCCCGACCACGCGGCTGTGGCACCACAAGTCATGCGGCCAGTGCGGCAACATCCCCGGCTATCCGACATCGCTGCTTTGGCTGATGAACAAGATGGGGATCGAATATCTGGACGAGACCGACCAGACCTCGTGCACGGCGTGGAACTATCACGGCTCGGGCATCGGCAACATCGAGAGCCTGGCGGCGGTGTTCCTGCGCAACTTCCACCAGGCCTATGTCGCTGCCAAGGCGGAAGGAAAGCCGGAATCCTATTACTACCCGCTAGTGCATTGCGGCACCTCCTTCGGCAACTACAAGGAAGTGCGCGGCTATCTGCTGCACTCGGCCAAGCTGCGCGAACGGGTCAAAGGAATCCTCGGCAAGCTCGGCCGACTGGTCGACGGCAAGCTGCTGATTCCGGAAGAGGTCGTGCACTATTCGGAGTGGCTGCACGTGATGCGCGACGACATCGCCACGCATCAGGAAATCGACTGCAGCAACATCCGCGCCACCATTCATCCGGCCTGCCACGTCTACAAGATGGTGCCGGAGGACGCGATCTACGACGACAGGTTCCTGGAAGGCAACCGCGTCGCCGTCTCGACCAGCGTGATGGAGGCGCTGGGCGCCCAGGTGATCGACTACTCCACCTGGTACGACTGCTGCGGCTTCGGCTTCCGCCACATCATCTCCGAGCGCGAGTTCACCCGCTCCTTCGCCATCGACCGCAAGATCCGGGTGGCGATCGAGGAGGCCAACGCCGACGTGATGATCGGCCACGACACCGGCTGCGTCACCACGCTCGACAAGAACCAGTGGATCGGCAAGGCGGCCGGCAAGCCGGTGGACCTGCCGGTGCTCGCCGACTGCCAGTTCGCCGCGCTGGTGTGCGGCGCCCATCCCTTCAAGATCGTGCAGTCGCACTGGCATGCCTCCTCGACGGAGACGCTGATGGAGAAGCTCGGCATCGACTGGCGGGCCAAGAAGAAGGAATTCGAGGCCTATCTCAAGCAGGTCGAGGCCGGCAAACAGGAAAACCTCTACGACCCGCGGCGGATGGTGACCTCGGGACCCGGCTACAAGGCAATCGGGGAGCGCGCATGAGCAAACCCATTCTCGTGGTGGGCGGCGGTCCGGCGGGGCTCGCGGCCGCCCACGCGCTCGCCACGGTGGGGCGCGAATGCGTGCTGGTCGAGAAGGAGAAGACCCTCGGCGGCGCGCCGATCCTCTCCGGCTACGCCAAGCTGGTTCCGACCGGCCAATGGGCCAAGGACGCCATCGGCGGCATGGTCAAGCGGGTTGAGAAGGACAAGCTGGTGACGATCCACAAGGGCGCCACCGTCAAGTCGTTCTCGGGCGAGGCCGGCAACTTCAAGGTGACGCTCTCGAACCGGAAGAAGGCCGCCGCCGCCGCCGCCATTCTGTGCACCGGCTTCACCCATTTCGACTCGGTCAACAAGCCGGAATGGGGCTTCGGCACCTTTCCCGACGTGGTGACCACGACCCAGGTCGAGCAGATGATCTCGAGCGGCAAGGGCGTGCGCTGCCCCTCCGACGGGCGCAAGCCCAAGCGTGTGGCGATCCTGCTGTGCGTCGGCTCGCGCGACCGCCAGATCGGGCGCGAATGGTGCTCCAAGATCTGCTGCACGGTCTCGGCAAACCTCGCCATGGAGATCCGCGAGGAACTGCCCGACTGCCACGTCTACATCTATTACATGGACATCCGCACCTACGGCCTGCTCGAGACCGACTACTACTGGCGCTCGCAGGAAGAGTTCAAGGTCAAGTACATCAAGGCGCGGATCGCCGAGGTGACCTCCGACGGCGTGAAGCTGATCGTCAAGGGCGAGGACACGCTGGTCAAACGCCCGATCACGATCCCCTTCGACATGGTGGTGCACGCCATCGGCATGGACCCCAATGTCGACAACATGCTGCTTTCGGAGATCTTCGACGTCGAGCTGCATCCCCAGGGCTATATCGCGCGCAGGGACGCCTATGGGGTGATGGGCGCGACCTCGCGGCCCGGCGTGTTCGTCGCGGGAGCGGCGACCGGGCCGGAGACGATCGACGATTCCATCGCCCAGGCTAACGCCGCGGCGATGTCGGCGCTGGGCACGCTGAGCGCGGTCGCCGCCGCGGCCGCCGAATAGGCCAGGAGAACCGTGATACGACCGATGGCAAGCTTCTTTCCCCAGCGATCGAGCAAGCCGGACGACGAGCGGCCGGTGCTGCATCTGAGCGGACCGGTGCTGACGAGCGCGCTGCAGAAGCTGATCGACGCGAGCGAGGCGGTGGGCGGGATCGAGGCCTTCGCGCGGGCGCTGGAGCTCAAGGCGGCGGCCTTCCAGAAGATGCTGGGCGACGGCGCCGCCGCCAAGCTGCACGCGCACGATTTCCTGCAGCTCTGCGCCTTCATGGCGACCTGCCGCCGGCGCGTCGCCAAGCCGCTGGAGGAGCTGGGCTTCGACCATTTCCGCGCCGCGATCGCCGACTTGCTCGAGGGCGCCGGCGACACCACGACCGCCGACCGGCGGATCGGGGTGTTCGTGCGCGCCTTCCCCGACGGCAAGGCCTATCGCTGGGTCCGCGACATGGCGGCCGAGATCCTGCACAACACCATGCCGGAGCACTATCCGCTGATGACGCGCTGGGTATGGGACGCCAAGGCCAACACCGGCGCGATCCGCGAGATCTGGCACGGGGAGGACGTCGATCACATGGTGATCGACGTGCCCGACACCTATCAGACCTTCCTGGTGCTGCGCGAGGAGCTGAGCCAGTTCCTCACCGACAACGGCGTGTTCCGCGACATGCTCTCCTATGTCGATCTGCTCACCGCGCAGGTCTATGCCGACTACATCAACGCCCAGGGCGGCTCGTTGCTGCGCACCGATTTCGCCACCGAGGGCGATCCGCTGGAGCACACGCGGCGGATCCTGGGGCTGGACGGCGTCAAGGGCCCGACCAACCACTCGCGCCTGAAGACCATCGACGGCAGCTCGCACGTGATCGACGACCAGCACAAACTCATTCAAGCCATGGGCGACAGCGATGCCGATACATGAGAAGTCCCTGATCCGGCCCGAGAATCTCCAAACCCACGAGCATCTGGAGATCGAGGGCGTCGACGTCTCCGGCCATTGGTCGACCTTCATCGAGCCGCGGGTGGTAACCGACTTCAACGAGAGCCTCGAGGAAGAAATCGCCGCGCTGCCGGGCGGCGAGTATATCCACCGCTGCTGGCAATGCGGCTCGTGCACCAATTCCTGCACGGTGCACGCGGTCAATCCCGACTTCAATCCGCGCTACTGGATCTATCTCATCCGGCTTGGCATGGAAAAGGAGCTGCTGCGCGACAAGGACATCATCTGGCAGTGCGTCTCCTGCAACAAATGCGTCTATGCCTGCCCGCGCGACGTCTTCCCGGAGGGCGTGATGAAGGCGACGTCCCATTGGCTGGAGCTCAAGGGCTTCACGCCGAAGTCGCCGTCGATGCATTTCGACGAGGTGTTCTCGGACCAGGTGATCAAGCGCGGCAAGATCGAGGAGAGCGAGATCATCTACAAGTTCTTCCGGCGAACCGGACAGCCGCTGATCCAGGACTGGATGATCGCCATGGTGCGCTCACTCGTCATGAAGCTTCCCGTCAAGCTGCTCGCGACGATGGGGCTTTCCACCCTCTTCAAGCCGCGCACCCGCGGCTGGGGCGCGGCGCGGCACGCGATCGAGGACTATATCGAGGAAAAGGAGGCGGAGCACCGCGAGGCGCTCCACCTCGATGAGCCGCGCCAGGGCGCGGCTGCGGAGTAAGGCCAAGTCATGAGCAAGAAAGACGGTAAGACCGAGAAGTACCGCAAGGTCGCCTATTATCCGGGCTGCGCGCTCGAGGGCACCGGCCATGCCTACAACCGCTCGACCAAGGCGGTGGGCAAGGCGCTCGGCCTCGAGCTCGACGAGGTCAAGAACTGGAACTGCTGCGGGGCGATGGAGGTCAAGAACATCGACCCCAAGATCCAGACCTATCTCTCCTCACGGGTGCTCTCCATCGCCGCCAACGAGATGGGCTACGACACGGTGATGGCGCCCTGCAACGGCTGTTACCACAACCTCAAGAAGGCCGAGTACGATCTCGAAAACGACGCCGAGTCGCGGGCGGTGGTGGAGCGGCTTTCCACCAAGGCCGGGCACCAGACCTACAGCAGCGGCCAGGCGGAGACGATCCATGCGCTCGACTGGATCAAGGAGGCGATCGGCGAGAAGGGGCTGAAGGCGCGCGTCAAGAACTCGCTCAAGGGCCTCAAGGTCGCCAATTACTACGGCTGCATGTATACGCGGCCGCGCCACATCTTCCCCGAGAAGGATCAGGGCGAGGGATCGGAGTCGACCTCCGAACCCCACTTCATGGACGACCTGCTGGCCGCGGCGGGCGCCAACAACGTCGACTTCCCGCTCAAGACCGCCTGCTGCGGCGGCGCCCACACGCTCTCGGACTCCGACATCTCCACCAAGCTGGTGCTTAACATTTTGCGCGCGGCCGAGGCCTCCGGCGCCAACGTCATCGCCACCGAATGCCCGACCTGCCACACGGGGCTGGAAATGCACCAGATCCGCGCCGAGAAGCGGTTCGGCGAGAAGACCAGCGTCAAGATCCTCTACTTCACCCAGCTTCTGGGACTGGCGCTGGGCTTGAGCCCGCGCAAGGTGGGCCTGCAGGAGAACATCTCCGATTCCCGCGACCTGCTGCGCGAGAAGGGTTTGGTGTGAGAAGCTTCGCCGACATCGAGACGCGCATCGACGAGCTCGCCATTCACGCCGATCCGGCGGCGGCGGGCGAGCTGGTGCGGCTCGGCGAGGAGGTCCTCGAGCACTGGGTGGCGGGCCGCGGCGAGGAGCCGACCCAAGACCAGCGCGAGGGTTTCCGGCTGCTGGCGCTGCACCGGCAGGGCTGCAAGGGCGAGCCCTCCTTCAACGCCTGCCGCGAGACCTGCCGGGAGCTCGCCTATCAATACAACCTCATCACCCAGGCGCCCGGTGACGGCGGCGGCGCCAAGCAGGTCCAGATGGCGGCGATGGTCGCCAAGCATCTTTGTCTGTTCGTGGCGGGCAAAATGAGGGAAAACAAGCTCGGCGAGTTTTGCTGTTCGTCGCGCGATCTGCGCGCCAGGGAGAATTGACGAAGACACAGACGGGAGGACGGCGATGCCGGTTGTGCGAGGATGCAATCTGCCGGAGGATCGGCTCTACGACGTGGAGAACCACATCTGGTTCCAGGAAATCGGCGACGGGACGGTGCGGATCGGAATGACGGCGGTGGCGACCGCGATGGCGGGCCAGCTCGTCGCCTTCACGCCGAAGAAGGTGGGCCGGGCGGTGCAGGCGGGCCGCTCATGCGCCACGGTCGAATCGGGAAAATGGGTGGGGCCCGCCAAGAGCGCGGCCGGCGGCGAGGTGCTCGAGGTCAACGAGGAACTGAAGTCAAAACCCTCGATGGCCAATGACGATCCCTACGACAAGGGCTGGATGGTGATCCTGAAGCCGGAAGACTGGGACGCGGTCAAGCCAACCCTGACGCCGGGCGCCGAGGTGGCCGCGCCCTACGAGGCCAAGATGACGGCCGACGGCTTCGAGGGCTGCGA
>CAYVYD010000105.1:0-8221 GCA_964454415.1 uncultured Hyphomicrobiaceae bacterium
TTGCGACGCAGCTCGGCCTCCGCGTTCATGCGGTCCCGGTGAAGCTGCGCCTTGAACGATTGTCCGGTGGCGGTATCCCAGACATTGCCGCCGCCGTCTTCGAGCAGGCTGACGGTTTCGATCATCGCCTGACAGTCGCGCGGCGCCGACAGCCGCCGGGCAATGGCGCGAATTCGCTTGTCTTCCCGCTTGAAGGATTTTTGGCCGAGGGCGGGCCGCACAAGACGCAGCAGCGCGCGTGCGCGCTTGAAGCACTTGCGTGCCTCGTGAACCCCGCGATGGGGGTCGGGACCGCCGGTGAGTTCACCGATCGCCGCGTCGAGCTGGCCGCAGACAATCCGGCGTACTTCCTCGCCCAAAGCTTCGCCGGGCCGCAGTCGGTACTCCATGGCTGGAGACCCCGCCAATATAAAAACCGCAAAAAAAATAACTGATACGCAGCACCAGGACATGAAGTTCACACGCGCCTGCCCCTGCCGTCAACGCCTTGCGCCCCTCGCGGCCCGCCGCGAGGTCACTATTTGCGGTGCCCGGCGGAAGGCGCACCCGGGTTTTGCGTCGAGGCGAGCCATTGCCGTACGCGTGCCTCCGGGTCGGGCGCTGTCACGATGTCGGTTACGACCGCGATGCAATCGGCGCCGGCGGCATAGACGGCATCGGCGCGCTCCAGCGTGATGCCGCCGATGGCGACCAGCGGGCAGGGGACCGCCGCCTTCCACCGGCGGATCCGCTCCAGGCCCTGGGGCGCCCATTGCATCACCTTGAGCTTGGTCTCGTAGACGGGCCCGAGCGCCACGTAATCGGGCCGGGCCGCGAGCGCGGTCGCGAGCTCGGCTTCGTCGTGGGTGCTGAGGCCGAGCTTGAGGCCGGCGGCGCGGATCGCTCCCAGATCGGCACCCGCCAGGTCCTCCTGCCCCAGATGGACGAAGCCGGCTCTCGCCGCGATCGCCTCGCGCCAATAATCGTTGACCACGAGCTCGCAGTCCCGCGCGCGGCAGAGCTCGAGGGCGCCTCGGATCTGCCGCCGGACCTCCCGCATGGGGGCGTCCTTGAGGCGGAGCTGGACCAGCCGGACGCCGAGCGGAACGAGCCGTTCGAGCCACTCCAGATCGGGCAGGACGGGGTAGAAGCTAGGAAGCATTATCCAACTTGAAGAACGGCGTGCCGGCGACGGGCGTCGAGGGGCTCGCCATGTCGCGCGGCTCCATCAGCCCGGCCTCGTGGGCGAGCCGTCCCGCCTCGATCCCCCTGGCGAAGGCAACCGCCATCCTGGCCGGATCGCCCGCCTTGGCGACGGCGGTGTTGAGCAGCACCGCGTCATAGCCCATTTCCATCGCTTCGGCGGCGTGGGAGGGCGCGCCGACGCCGGCGTCGACGATCAGCGGGGTATCGGGGAAATAGGCGCGCATGCTGGCGAGCGCCCGCGGATTGGCGAGACCCTGGCCCGAGCCGATCGGCGCTCCCCAGGGCATCAGCACCTCGCAGCCCGCCTCGATCAGGCGCTCCGCCGCGCCGAGATCCTCCGTCGTATAGGGGAAAACCTGGAACCCCTCGCGGTTGAGGATGCGCGCCGCCTCCACCAGGCCGAAGAGGTCGGGCTGCAGCGTGTCGTCGTTGCCGATCACCTCGAGCTTGACCCACGGCGTGGCGAACAGCTCGCGCGCCATCTGCGCGGTGGTAACGGCCTCCTTGACGGTGCGGCAGCCCGCGGTGTTGGGCAGCACGTCGACGCCGAGCTCCTTGATCAGCTCCCAGAAGCGTTGCCCGGCCCGCTCGCGCGCGGCTTCGCGGCGGAGCGAAACCGTCACGATCTGGGCGCCGGCGGCCTCGACCGCTTCGCGCAGCACCTGGGGCGAGGGATAGCCAGCGGTGCCGAGCAGCAGCCGGGTCGAATAGTCCTTGCCGTAGAGACGCAACATCAGCCGCCCTGCCTGGGCGAGACGATTTCGATCTCATCGCGCGGATGCAGCCGGTGCCCGTCGCGCGCCCGCGCCGGCACGAAGGTGCCGTTGACGGCGGTGGCGATTTTTCCGCCGCCCAATTCGAGCGCCGCGCACAGCTCGCCCAGCGTGCGCGCGCCGGTCTCCCTGGGCTCACCGTTGATCAGGATCCGCACCAAATACCTCCGAATGTTCGGCGCCGGTCTCGATATGGTCCGCCACCAATTCCGCCAGGACCGGCGCCAGCAAAAAGCCATGGCGGTAGAGACCGTTTACATAGATATCGTCGCCCCTGACAACAATCCTCGGGCGGTTGTCGGGAAAGGCGGGACGCAGCCCCGCGTCGAGCGAGACGATCTCCGCCTCGCCCAAAGCCGGGTGCAGGGCGTAGGCGGTGGAGAGCAGCTCGAGCGCCGAGCGCACCCCGACGCCGGTCATGGCCTCGCTTTCGATCTGCGTCGCTCCCACCATCAAGCGGCCGCCGCTCCAGGGCACCACGTAGATCGGAAAGCGCGGGTGGAGCAGGCGGACCGGCCGGTGCAATTCGATCTCGCCGGTGGCGATGACCGCGCGCTCGCCGCGCACGCCGCGCAGGCCGTCGAGCTCGTCGCGCGCCGCGAGCCCCCGGCAGTCGATCAGGCGGGCGCGCGCCTTGGGCGGCTCGGCGGTGCCGAAGCGTATCTCGGCGCCCGCCTCGCGGACCGCCTCCAGCAGGTAGCCGAGCGCCGCCAAGGGCTCGAGATGGGCTTCGCCCGGATAGAAGAGGGCGCCGGCGAACCGCCCGGCGAGATCCGGCTCGCGCTCCCCGAGCTGATCGCCGTCGAGGCGCTCGTGACCGCGGGTGAGCCGCGCGAACCGGTCGAGCTCGCGCCGGTCGCGGGGCTGGGCGACGACCAGGCTGCCCGCGCATTGCAAGTCGGGATAGACATCGCGCCACAGCTCGATCCCCCGCACGCCCAATTGGAGGACGAGCTCGTCGCTCGCCTCCCGCTCGCAATAGGGCGCGAGCATGGCGCCCGCCTGGGCGCTGCAGGACGAGCCGAAGGGCTCCGCCGAGCGCTCGAGGAGGATCACCTCGTGGCCGCGCCGCCGCAGGACGAGGGCCTGCCACAGGCCCGCCACGCCCGCGCCGCGGATGACGATGGGTTTCTCCGGCACGGGTCAGCGGACCCCGTGGGGGCGATGGCGGAGCGCCCGGAGGGGATGCATGGAACCGGTGGGAGCTGGTCGGGGCGATGCCATCGATCAATCGCCGAGTGCGGCGCCTTCGCGCCTGGGGTCGACACCGCCCTCCAGCACGCCGCCGTGTCGGGTGACGATGTGCGTGCCGCTGTTCATCATGCCCGGCCGCACCTTATGCGATTTGAGCGCCATGCGGGCGGCGACCGCGGCCCCTTGGACGCCAGTCTCGACCTCGAAGGTGTCGCCACGCGCGCCGAAATTGACGAGCGCCGCGGCGGCCTGGGCATCCTGATGCCAGTCGATCAGCGCGATCAGGTCCTTCACCACGTAAAGGATGATCCTGCTTCCCCCCGGCGAGCCCAGCACCGCCCAGACGCGGCCCTCGCCGTCGAACACGATTGTCGGCGACATCGAGCTCCTGGGACGCTTGCCGCCCTCGACTCTGTTGGCGACGGGGGCGCCGGTCGCGTCGCGGGGCCGGAAGGAAAAATCGGTGAGCTGGTTGTTGAGCAGGAAGCCGTCGACCATGAGCTGCGACCCGAATGCCGACTCGATGGTCGTCGTCAGGGCGAGCGCGTTGCCGCCGTCGTCGACGATCGAGATGTGGCTGGTTCCGGGGCGCTCCCGGCTGCCGTCGGCTCCGGGCCGCAGGCCGGCGATGCCGGGGGGCGTGCCGGCGGGGGGCTCGCCCATCACCGCGCCGGGCTTGATGAGGGCGCGGCGCTCGTCGAGATAGGCGGGGTCGAGCAGACCGTAAGGCACGGTGCCGAAGTCGGGGTCGCCCAGATAGCGCAGCCGGTCGGCATAGGCGAGCTTCTCGGCCTCGGCGATGAGATGCAGGGCCGGCGTATCGAGCGGCTTGGACCCCAGCTCGAAGGGCTCCAAAAGCCGCAGCACCATGGCGACGGCGAGCCCGCCCGACGACGGTGGCCCCATGCCGCACACGCTATAGCCGCGATAGGGGACGCAGACGGGCGGACGCGTCTTGGCCTTGTAGGCGGCGAGGTCCTGCACGCTCATGGCGCCCGGCAGGCGCGGCGCGGTGCGCACCCGCTCGACGATCGCCCGCGCGATGGCGCCCCGGTAGAAGGCGCCGGCGCCGCCGTCGGCGATGGTCCTAAAGGTCTTGGCGAGCGCGGGATTATTGAGAACATAGCCCGCCGGGCGGGGGGTGCCCATGGCGTCGAAGAAATAGGCCCGCGCCGTCTCGTCGAAGCGGTCGGGCCCCAGCCATTTGAGCAGCATGTTGAGCCGCGGCGAGACGGCGAAGCCTCCCTCGGCGTGTTTGAGCGCCGGTTCGAACAGCTTGGCCCATGGCAGGCGGCCGTGCTCCCTGTGCGCCATCTCGAGCATGCGCAGAATTCCGGGCACCCCGACGCTCCGGCCGCTCGAAATGGCGTCGCGGAAGTCGAGGGGCTTGCCGCCGGCGTCGAGAAACAGGTCTTCGCGGGCGGCGGCGGGCGCCGTTTCGCGCCCATCATAGCTGGTGAGCTTCTTCGCCTTGGCGTCCCAATAGAGCATGAAGCCGCCGCCGCCGATGCCCGAGGATTGCGGTTCTACCAGGTTGAGGACGAGCTGGACCGAGATCGCCGCGTCGACGGCGCTGCCCCCCTGGCGCAGCACCTCGCGGCCGGCCTCGGCGGCGAGCGGATGGGCGGCGACCACCATGTGCTTCTTTGCCCGCGCGAGGGGTTTGGGCACGAGGCCGGTGGCGGCTTCGGGGGCGGCGCGCGAGGCCTCCTGAGCGACGGCGGCCCCAGCGCCCGCTAGCATCAGCGCCAGAACGGCGACGATGCCCGCCAGCCGCGCGGCGATGCCCGTGGGGCGGATATCCTCGAGGGAGAGCATGGCGGCATCTTTGGCCGCGAACGCGGGCGGTTTCAATGAAAATCCCGGGACTTAGGGATGATGCGCTGGGCCCTGGGATGGCGGCTCGGATGCCAGGAGCCGGGCGCGGGACGGCGCACCTCGTCGGCGCGGGCAAGCGTCGCGGCGAGGTTCTGATCTCCCTCCGAGAGCGCCAGCAGCCAGGGGCTGCGGTCCTCCAGGTGCCGGGCGATGACGTGGATGATCTCCTCGTGGCGCTGGATGCGGCCGCGGATGAGAACGAGCCGGGCGCCGATCACGGTCTTGCGGTAGCGCTCGAGTACCTTCGGCCAGACGACCGCGTTGGCGATGCCGGTCTCGTCCTCCAACGTCATGAAGATCACGCCCTTGGCGCTGCCGGGGCGCTGGCGCACCAGCACGAGCCCGGCGAGCCGCACGCCGGCTCCGTCGCCGAGCCCCTTCACCTCGGCGCAGGTGGCGAGCCCCTCGGCCTCGAGCGCGCGCCGCAGAAAGCTCATCGGGTGCGCCTTCAGGGAGAGGCGGAGCGTCTGATAGTCGTTCACCACGTGCTCGGAAAGCGGCATGGCGGGGAGCTCGACATGGGGATCCTCCCCCGTCTCCCGCACCCCGGCATGGGCGAAGAGCGGCAAGGGTGCGGCGTCGCAGAGCGCGCGCACCCGCCACAGCGCCTGGCGCCGGTCGAGCCCCATGGAACGGAAGGCGTCGGCCGCGGCGAGCCGCTCGAGGACGCCGCGGGAGAGCCCCGTCCCCCGCCAGAGGTCATCGACGCGGGCGAAGGGCCGCGCCGCCGCCGAGCGCGCTCCGGCGAGCCTGGCGGCGTCGGCTTCGCGCAGCCCCTCCACCTGGCGGAAACCGAGCCGCAGCGCCCATTCGCCCTCCCGCGCGGGCTCGAGCGTGCAGTCCCACTCGCTCCCGTTGACGTCCACCTCGCGCACCTCGACGCCATGCTCGCGGGCATCGCGCACGATTTGCGCGGGCGCGTAGAAGCCCATGGGCTGGGAATTCAGCAGCGCGCAGGCGAAGGCGGCCGGATAGTGGCATTTGAGCCAGGAGGAGACGTAGACCAGCAGCGAGAAGCTCGCCGAATGGGATTCGGGAAAGCCGTATTCGCCGAAGCCCTCGATCTGCTTGAAGCAGCGCTCGGCCATGTCGGGCCGGTAGCCGCGCGCGACCATGCGGGAGACGAACTTGTCCTTGAGCTCGTTGATGGTGCCGCGGCGGCGGAAGGTCGCCATGGCGTGACGCAGCTGATTGGCCTCCTCGGGCGTGAACCTGGCCGCTACGATGGCGATGCGCATCGCCTGTTCCTGGAACAGCGGGACGCCGAGCGTCTTCCTGAGCACGCCTTCGAGCTCGTCCGGCGCGCCGTGCTCGGGGGCGGGGCGGGGATAGTCGACCCTTTCCAGGCCGTCGCGGCGGCGCAGATAGGGGTGCACCATGTCGCCCTGGATGGGGCCCGGGCGGACGATCGCCACCTCGATCACCAGATCGTAGAAGCGGCGGGGCTTGAGGCGCGGCAGCATGTTCATCTGCGCCCGGCTCTCGACCTGGAAGACGCCGAGCGAATCGGCGCGACAGAGCATGTCGTAGACGGCCCCGTCCTCGCCCGGCACCGAGGCCAGCGTGAGCGGGCGGCGGTAATGGGTCTCGAGAAGGTCGAAGCATTTGTGGATGCAGCTCAGCATGCCGAGCCCCAGTACGTCGACCTTGAGCAGGCCGAGCGCGTCGAGGTCGTCCTTGTCCCACTCGATCACCGTGCGGTCCTCCATCGCCGCATTGGCGATCGGAACGACCTCGCAAAGCGGCCCCCGGGTGAGCACGAAGCCGCCGACATGCTGGGAGAGGTGGCGGGGAAAGCCGATCAGCTCGTCGGCGAGCTCGACCACCCGCCGCAGCAAAGGGTCATTGGGATCGAGGCCCGCCTCGCGGATATGGTCCTCCGCCGCCCCCTCGCCCCGCATCCCCCACAGGATGGCGGAAAGGGCGGTGAGCGTGCCCTCCTCGAGTCCCATGGCCTTGCCGACCTCGCGCAACGCCGAGCGCGAGCGGTAGCAGATCACCGTGGCGGCCAGCCCCGCCCGCTCGCGCCCGTAGCGCGCGTAGATATATTGGATCACCTCCTCGCGGCGCGCATGCTCGAAATCGACGTCGATGTCGGGCGGCTCCTTGCGTTCGGGGCTCACGAAGCGCTCGAACAGCAGGTCGATCTGGGTGGGGTCGACGCTGGTGATGCCGAGGCAGTAGCAGACGGCCGAATTGGCGGCGGAGCCGCGCCCCTGGCATAGGATGCCCTGATCGCAAGCAAATCTCACGATGTCGTAGACGGTGAGGAAATAGGGCGCGTAGTTGAGCTCCGCTATCAGCGCGAGCTCGCGGGTCAAGGTTCGGGCGACCTTCTCGGGCACGCCCGCGGGAAAGCGCCAGCGGGCGCCTTCCCGGGTCAGATCCTCGAGATGGGCCTGCGGCGTCCTGCCGGCCGGAACGGGCTCGTCGGGATATTCGTAGACGAGCTCGTCGAGGGAGAAGCGGCAGGTTTGCGCGATCTCGGCCGTCCGCGCCACCGCCTCCTCAAAGCCCTCGAATAGACGCGCCATTTCCTCCGGGCCCTTGAGGTGGCGCTCGGCGTTCGCCTGGAGCCGCAGACCCGCCTCGCCGATCCGGCATTTTTCCCGGATGCAGGTGAGCACGTCCTGCAGCGGCCGCCGGGCGGGATCGTGATAGAGCACGTCGTTGGTGGCGACGAGCGGCGTGGCGCAATGCGAAGCAAGCCGGGACAGCGCCTCGATCCGCGCCCGGCCGCCGCCGCTGTAGCGACAGGCGGCGGCGAGATGAAGGGGCGCGTCGAGGGCAGCCGCGAGGCGGCGCAGGGGCGCTTCGAAGGCGGTCATGTGCTCGGCCGCGAGCACGTCCTCCGAAGGCGGCAGCGCGACGAAGATCTGTCCCTCCGCGTGGCGCGCCACATCGGCCAGGTGAAGCTCGCAGTCGCCTTTGGGCGCGCGCCGCTGACCGAGTGTCAACAGCCGGCAGAGCCGGCCATAGGCGGCGCGGTCGCGGGGATAGACGAGCAGGCTCGGGGCGTCGCGGAGGTCGAGCCGCGCGCCGACCACGAGCTTGAGGCCCGCCCGCTTGGCCGCGAGATGGGCGCGCACGACCCCGGCGAGGCTGTTGCGGTCGGTGACGGCGATCGCGGCCAAATCCAGCGCCTTGGCGCGGGCCACGAGTTCATCGGCGTGCGAGCCGCCGCGCAGGAA
>CAYVYD010000106.1:0-4619 GCA_964454415.1 uncultured Hyphomicrobiaceae bacterium
GACAGCACCATCGTCTTCATGCCCTTGAAGGAGGCCCAGCTCTTTTTCAATCAGCGCGGCTTGGTCTCGGTGCTCGAGGTGGTCGTCGATAGCCCCGACACGGTGGGAAAAATGCGGCCCTCGATCCTGAGGGCGGGCGGCCCCACCATCTACGTCTCCGACTGGCGCCAGCGCAACGCCTCGCTCTTCAGCGCCCTCCAGGTCGAGCGCAACGTGATGTTCCTGATCCTGACGCTGATCGTGCTGGTGGCGGCCCTCAACATCGTTTCCGGCCTGATCATGCTGGTCAAGGACAAGAGCGCCGACATCGCCATCCTGCGCACCATGGGCGCCACCCGCGGCGCGGTGATGCGCGTCTTCTTCATCACCGGCGCCAGCATCGGCGTCGTCGGGTCGCTCGCAGGTTTCGCAATCGGGGTGCTGGTCTGCGCCAACATCGAATCGATCCGTCAATTCATCTCCTTCATCACCAACACCGACCTGTTCTCGCCCGAGCTCTATTATCTGTCGCAGATGCCGGCGGAAATGCAGACCGGCGAGGTGATCTCCGTGCTCATCATGGCCCTGACACTCTCCATCCTGGCGACGCTCTATCCCTCGTGGCGCGCCTCGCGCCTCGATCCTGTCGAGGCGTTGAGATACGAGTAGACGACGTGGAGAAAAGCGCCCCCAAACCGACCCTGCAGTTACGGGATCTGCGCCTCACCTACAGCCAAGGCTCGCGCCATATCCACGTGCTGTCGGGCGCCGACGGCATGACGATGGCGGGCGAGGCGATCGGATTGCTGGGGCCCTCGGGGGCGGGCAAGTCGTCGCTGCTGCATATCATCGGCCTGCTCGATCAGCCCGACAGCGGCGCGGTGATCTTCGAGGGCGAGGACTGCGCCAAGCTCACCGACGCCGCGCGCACCCGCCTGCGCCGTGCCAAGCTCGGCTTCATCTACCAATTTCACCACCTGCTGCCTGAATTCTCGGCCCTGGAAAACGTCGAGCTGCCGCAAATGATCATGGGACGGACGCGGCAGGAGGCGCGCGCGCATGCCCTTGAATTGCTCGCGAGCCTCGGCCTCGTCGACAGGGCCGAGCACCGCCCAGCCCAATTGTCCGGCGGCGAGCAGCAGCGCGTCGCCATCGCGCGCGCCGTCGCCAACGGGCCGAAGCTTCTGCTCGCCGACGAGCCGACCGGCAATCTCGATCCCCACACCGCCGAGCGGGTGTTCGAGAACCTCATGGACCTCGTAAGGCGGACGCATCTGACCGCGATCATCGCCACCCACAATCTCGACGTGGCGCGCCGCATGGACCGGGTGTGGCGGCTGGAGGAGGGGCAGTTGGTGGAAGTGGTGCCGGCGGATGTGTAGAACGCGGCCCCGAATATTGCGGCCGCGGCGCGAATCGAGCAAGCCGGACTGAACGCCGCCGCAAACGCCGGGGAGCGGCCGCGGCGGTCGACGAGTGGATCGGGCCGGGCGCAAGCGCGGCCCAGCGGGCGGCCGGGAGTGCGCGATGTCGCGGGAACAGACGGCATCTGACAGGCTTTTCGTGCATCTGCGGGTGCGCTCGGCCTATTCGCTGCTTGAGGGCGCGCTCAAGATTCCCGAGCTGGTCGAGCTCGCGACCAAGGCGCGCATGCCCGCGCTCGCGCTCACCGACACCAACAACCTGTTCGGCGCGCTGGAATTCTCCCAGGCCCTGCACAAGGCGGGCATCCAGCCGATCATTGGCTGCAGCCTCGCCGTCTCCTTCGCCGACAATGAGGGCTCCGGCCGCGCGGGCGGCGGCGTCAACGGCGTCCATGCCGACGGCGTGGACACCGCTCCCATCGCCCTCCTCGCCAAGAACCAGGAGGGATACCGCAACCTGATGCGGCTCTCGAGCATGGCTTATCTCGAGCATGACGACGCCGTGAAACCCCATGTCTTTCTTGACGATCTGGCCAGCAATCACGCGGGTCTCATCGCGCTCACCGGCGGCCCCGAGGGGCCGATCGACACCGCCCTTGCCCGGGGCGAGCGCGAGACCGCCGCCCGCCGCCTCAAGGCGCTCGCCGACCTCTTCGGCGACCGCCTCTATGTCGAGCTGCAGCGCCACGGGCTGCAGGAGGAGCAGGCGGTCGAGCCGCATCTGCTGGCGCTTGCCGGCGAAGCGGCACTCCCGGTGGTCGCCACCAACGACGCCTTCTTCGCCGAGGCGCGCGATTTCGAGGCTCACGACGCGCTCAT
The DNA here is from genome assembly GCA_964454415.1 of uncultured Hyphomicrobiaceae bacterium. Lineage (GTDB taxonomy): Bacteria > Pseudomonadota > Alphaproteobacteria > Rhizobiales > Methyloligellaceae > JAJFHN01. Next base: position 2,223 of record CAYVYD010000106.1, read on the forward strand.
CTGCATCGCCGAGGGAAGCTACATTTCGAGCGACGAGCGCCGCCATCTGAGCCCCGAGCATTACTTCAAGGACGCCCGCGCCATGGCGAGCCTGTTCGCCGACCTGCCCGACGCGATCGACCGCACCGTCGAGATCGCCAAGCGCTGCGCCTTCAGGCCCCGGACCCATAAGCCGATCCTGCCCAAATCGGTCAGCGGCGCGGCGCAAGACGAGGCTGAGGAGCTGCGCCGCCAGGCCCGCGCCGGGCTTGCCACTCGCCTCGAGGAGACTGGTACGACCAAGGGCGTCGACAAGCAGGCCTACGAGGCGCGCCTCGATTACGAGCTCGGCGTCATCACCGACATGGATTATGCGGGCTATTTCCTGATCGTCGCCGACTTCATCAAATGGGCGAAGCGGCAGCGGATCGCCGTGGGACCGGGCCGCGGCTCGGGCGCCGGCTCGCTGGTCGCCTGGGCGCTCACCATCACCGATCTCGATCCCATGCGCTTCGGCCTGCTGTTCGAGCGGTTCCTCAATCCCGAGCGCGTCTCCATGCCGGATTTCGACATCGATTTCTGTCAGGAGCGGCGCGACGAGGTGATCCGCTACGTGCAGCAGACCTACGGCACCGACCGGGTGGCCCAGATCATCACCTTCGGAAAGCTCCAGGCGCGCGCCGTGCTGCGCGACGTGGGCCGGGTCCTGCAGATGCCCTACGGCCAGGTCGACCGCCTGTGCAAGCTGGTGCCCCACAACCCTGCCAATCCCCCCACGCTCGCCGAGGCGATCGCCGGCGAGCCGCGGCTTCAGGAGGCGCGCGACGGTGAGCCCGTCGTGGCGCGCCTGCTCGACATCGGCCAGCGGCTCGAGGGGCTTTACCGGCACGCCTCGACCCACGCCGCGGGCGTCGTCATCGGCGACCGCCCGCTGATCGACCTCGTGCCCCTCTACCGCGACCCGCGCTCGCAACTCCCCGCGACCCAGTTCAACATGAAATGGGCCGAGGCGGCGGGGCTGGTGAAGTTCGATTTTCTCGGCCTCAAGACGCTTACCGTCATCGAGAGGGCGGTCGAGCTGATCGCCAGAGGCGGCGTCGAGATCGATCCCGCCGGCCTGGCGCTCGACGACGCGGAGACCTACGCGCTGCTCTCGCGGGCCGAGACCGTCGGCGTGTTCCAGCTCGAAGGATCGGGCATGCGCGACAGCCTGCGCATGCTCAAGCCCGACCGCTTCGAGGACATCATCGCCATGGTGGCGCTCTACCGCCCGGGACCGATGGATAACATCGAGACCTTCATCAACCGCAAGCACGGAAAGGAGGAGCCCGACTATCTGCATCCGCTCATCCGCCCGATCCTGGAGGAGACCTACGGCGTCATCATTTATCAGGAACAGGTGATGCAGATCGCCCAGACGCTCTCGGGCTACTCCCTGGGCGAGGCCGATCTGCTGCGCCGCGCCATGGGCAAGAAGATCAAATCCGAGATGGACAAGCAGAAGACGCGGTTCGTCGACGGCGCGGTGGCCAACGGCGTAGACAAGGCTCGCGCTGAATACATTTTCGAGCTGGTCGCCAAGTTCGCCGGCTACGGCTTCAACAAGTCGCACGCCGCCGCCTATGCGCTGCTCGCATATCAGACCGCCTATCTCAAGGCCAATCATCCGGTCGAGTTCCTGGCCGCCTCGATGACGCTCGACATGGGCAACACCGACAAGCTGAGCCAATTCGTGCGCGAGGCCGGGCGCATCGGCATCGCCATCGAGCCGCCCTCGGTCAACGAGTCGGAGGAGGATTTCGTCCCCAGCGGCAGGGCGATCCGCTATTCGCTCGCGGCTCTCAAGAACATGGGCCGGTCGGTGGCCGTCCACATCCGCGAGACCCGCGCCGCCGGCGGGCGCTTCGCCGGCCTTGCCGATTTCGCCCGCCGCCTGGACGTCTCGATCGTCAACAAGCGCGCCGTCGAGGCCCTGGCCGCCGCCGGCGCCTTCGACGAATTCGATCTGGGACGCGCCACCCTTTGGGAGAACGCCGACCGGATTCTCGCCGCCGCCAACCGCTTCGCCCAGGACCGCGAGCAGGGGCAGAGCGACCTGTTCGGCGCCAAGGCGGAGTCCGAGCTGAACCTCCCCGCGGTCAAGCCCTGGCGGCCGATCGAGCGCCTCGCCAGGGAGTTCGACACCGTCGGCTTCTTCCTGTCGGGCCATCCGCTCGACGAATATGACGACGTCCTGGGCCAACTGGGCGTCGAGACCTGGGCGGACTTCTCCGCCAAGGCGCAGCGGGGCAGGGTCGTCGGCATGCTCGCCGGCACCGTAACCTACCGCCAGGAACGCAAGGCGCGCTCGGGCAACAGCTTCGCCTTCATCGGTCTTTCCGACCGGACCGGCCAGTTCGAGGTGGTGGCCTTCTCCGA
>CAYVYD010000106.1:4719-6087 GCA_964454415.1 uncultured Hyphomicrobiaceae bacterium
TGGCGCGCGAGGTCGAGTTCGAGATCCCCGGAACCTACGACACCTCTCCCGCCGAAGCGGGCCTCCTACGCCAGGTGGCCGGCATCGCCAACGTCACCCCGCGCTAGCTCGCTGGCCATTGCCAAGCCATTGCATCGCGCCTATAAGGCGGCCATCTCACACGCGGATTGCGCGCATCGTCCTTTGCTCCAACCCGCCCCAGGCGGGCGGCGATGCCGGCGACCGGTGACACGGGGAATTGTCCCCGTGTTGGTTGATCCGCGGCGGACGAACCGGAAAGCAAGGAGAGCAAACGGTGACATTACCGGCATTCAACATGCGCCAACTCTTGGAGGCGGGCGTTCATTTTGGCCACCAGACCCACCGCTGGAACCCCAAAATGGAGCCCTTCATCTTCGGCGTACGCAACAACATCCACATCATCGATCTGGCGCAGACCGTGCCGATGCTGCATCAGGCGCTGGTGACCGTGAGCGAGACCGTTGCCAAGGGCGGCCGGGTGCTGTTCGTCGGCACCAAGCGTCAGGCATCCGAATCCGTCTCGGAGGCGGCCAAGCGTTCGGCGCAGTATTACATCAACCACCGTTGGCTGGGCGGCACGCTCACCAATTGGAAGACCATCTCCCACTCGATCAAGCGGTTGCGGGTGCTCGAGGAGATGCTCTCCGGCGAGACCCACGGCCTCACCAAGAAGGAGCTCCTCAACCTCACGCGCGAGCGTGACAAGCTGGAACGCGCCTTGGGCGGCATCAAGGACATGGGCGGGGTTCCCGACGTCGTCTTCGTCATCGACACCAACAAGGAGTCGATCGCGGTCGCCGAGGCCAACAAGCTCAACATCCCCGTCATCGCCGTGGTCGATACCAATTGCGATCCCCAGGAGATTTCCCATCCGATCCCTGGCAACGACGACGCCGGCCGGGCGATCACGCTTTATTGCGATCTCATCGCCAAGGCGGTGATCGACGGCATCGAGCGCGCCCAGGGCGCCGCGGGGATCGACATGGGCGAGGCGGCAGAGCCGATAGCCGAAGAGCTCGCAGGCGAAGCCGAGGTGCCGGCGGCCAAGACTAAGCCGGAAGCGGTCGAGAAGAAGCCCGAGGCGGCGGCCAAACCGGCCGAGAAGAAGCCGCAGGCCGAGAAGCCCAAGGCCGGCGACGGCTTCAAGCCGCTCAAGAAGCCCGAAGGCGACGCCGACGATCTCAAGAAGATCACCGGCCTGGGCCCGGTTTTGGAGGAAAAGCTCAACGGCTTCGGTATTTTCCACTACTGGCAGATCGCCGGACTGAGCAAGGACGATGTCGCCAAGATCGACGAGGCGTTGGACTTCAAGGGCCGCATGGAGCGCGACGACTGGATCAAGCAGGC
>CAYVYD010000106.1:6187-8198 GCA_964454415.1 uncultured Hyphomicrobiaceae bacterium
TGGAGGCGGCGATCGATTGGCTGCGCACCAAGGGGCTCGCGAAGGCCGCCAAGAAGGCGGGCAGGGTCGCCGCCGAAGGCCTGATCGGCCTGGCCGGCGACGAGCGCCGCGGCGCCCTGGTCGAGGTCAATTCGGAGACCGATTTCGTCGCCCGCAACGAGCAGTTTCAGGAGATGGTGAGCGCCATCGCCGGGCTCGCGCTGGAGGCCGGCGGCGACGTCGAGAAGCTCGGCAAGGCCGCCTATCCGGGCGGCAATGCGAGCGTGACCGAGCACCTGACCGAGATGGTCGGCACCATCGGCGAGAACATGAACCTGCGCCGCACCGCCTGCCTCGGCGTCGAGACCGGCGTCGTGGCGAGCTATCTTCATAACGCGATCGCCCCGGGATTGGGCAAGATCGGCGTTCTGGTCGCGCTCGAGTCCAAGGGCGACGCGCAGAAACTCGCCGCCTTCGGCAAGCAGCTCGCCATGCACATCGCCGCGACCAATCCGCTGGCGCTATCGGCCGACGATCTGGATCCGGACGTGGTCGAGCGTGAGCGCTCCATCCTGAAGGAGCAGGCGCGCGACTCGGGCAAGCCCGAGGAGATCATCGAGAAGATGATCGAGGGCCGGCTGCGCAAGTTCTACGAGGAGGTCGTTCTGCTGAAGCAGACATTCGTCATTGACGGCGAAACGATGATCGAAAAGGCGGTCAAGGCGGCGGAGGCCAAAATCGGCGCTCCGATCAAGGTCACAGCCTTCGAGCGCTACGCCCTGGGCGAAGGCCTCGACAAGAAGGAGGAGGATTTCGCCGCCGAAGTCGCCGCCGCGGCCTCGGCCGGCTGATCGCATGGCCGCCGCCAAGGGACGTCCCCTGTATTCCAGAGTGCTCGTCAAGGTCTCCGGCGAGGCCTTGATGGGAGACGTGGCCTACGGCATCGACGTCTCCACCGTCGAGCGCATCGCGCGCGATCTGGCGCAAATCGTGGCGCTCGGCGTTCAGGTATGCGTGGTCGTGGGCGGCGGCAACATCTACCGCGGCCTGAGCGGCGCGGCCGAAGGGATGGACCGCGTCACCGGCGACTACATGGGCATGCTGGCTACCGTCATGAACGGCCTGGCGCTGCAAAATGCCCTTGATAAGAGCGGCATCAACGCCCAGGTGCTCTCCGCCATTCCGATGCCGAGCGTGTGCGAGCCCTTCGTCGCGGCGCGTGCCCGTCACCACCTCGACAAGGGGCGCCTGCTGATCTTCACGGCCGGCACGGGCAACCCGTTCTTCACCACCGATACGACCGCCGCATTGAGGGCCGCCGAGATGCAGTGCGAGGCGCTGATGAAGGCCACCCAGGTCGACGGCGTCTACAGCGCCGATCCGATGAAGGACGGCTCGGCCACCCGGTTCGACGTTCTGAGCTACCAGGACGTGCTCGCAAAGGATCTGAAAGTCATGGACGGCGCCGCCATCGCCCTTGCCCGCGATAACGATATACCGATAATTGTGTGCTCTATCTCGATTGCGGGGAATTTGGCGAAGGTGCTCAAGGGCGAAGGCCGTTGCACGACAATCAGAAAACACGTGTCCGCCTGATCGGACACCGAGACGCTGGCACTTGACCGCGGGAATTAGCGGGCCCTTTGGCGGGCCCCGGCTGCGTGCCGCGTTCCAAGGGAGGCGAGGATGTCCGATTTCGATATCAAGGATCTCAAGCGACGCATGGAGGGAGCGGTCGCCGTTCTGAAGCGGGAATTCGGCGGTCTGCGGACCGGCCGCGCCAGCGCCAGCCTTCTGGAGCCCATCGTCGTCAACGCCTATGGGTCGCAAATGCCGCTCAATCAGCTGGCGACGATCACCGTTCCCGACCCCCGCATGATATCGGTGCAGGTGTGGGACAAGGACCAGGTGAGCGCCGTCGACAAGGCCATCAGGGAGTCCGAGCTGGGACTCAACCCGCAGGTGGAGGGGCAGATTTTGCGGCTGCCGATCCCCGAGCTCAACGAGGAACGCCGCCAGGAGATCGCCAAGG
>CAYVYD010000107.1:0-8136 GCA_964454415.1 uncultured Hyphomicrobiaceae bacterium
AAGCTGCTCGGGGTCCGCCACCCGCCACGCCGCGAAGTCGATGAAGCCATGGCGGATCGTAGCATCCAGCGGCTTCTTGCCCGGCACGTATTGCGGCGTGCCTCCGGCCGAAAGGGTCAGCCCGTCATGCCGCGTGACCACGACCTCGTCGATCGCCAAGCGCACGCCGATGTCATCGGCGTTGGGGCGCACCACGATGCCGTGGGCGGAGTCGAGCGCCGAGAAGTCGACGAAATCTTGCGGCTTGGCGACACCGCGCGCCGGGCCCATCGCGGTAACCACGGCGAGCCGGTCGCCGATCTCGGGATCCTTGATCCAATGCACCCGGCCGGCGTTCTCCAGATCGATCCGGATCAGCGAGCGTTTGTCCTCGCGCAGCGCCCGGCGCAGATTGAGCGGCCGCGTCTTGCCGGTGATCATGTCGCCGATGGTGACGATCCAGTCCTTCTCCTCGTTCTCGATATAGGTGAGCCACGGACGCGAGAGAGAGAGCCTCACATATTGCATCGGCCCGGAGACGACGCGGTCGATGCGGGTGATTTTTTCACCCCTCGCCGCCTCGAGCGCCGATAGGTCGATTTCGGCGCTGCTGTCGAAGACCAGCCAGATCGTCTTGCCGCGCCGGAAGGCCGCCGAGGCTACCGATGCGCGGAACGGAAAGGTCAGGCGAATCTGCGATTGGGTGGTCTCGATGCGGGCGGCAAGCCCCGGCCCCGCGGCGGCGTCCTCCGCGGCGGCTTGCGGTCCCGCCTTCGCGCCGGCCTTGCTGGTCTTTCCGGTCTTGCCGGCATCGGCGGCCGACGACGCTTCCGCCTTAGCCTCCTCGCTCTTGGCCACGTCGGATTTGGGTGCGGGCCCGGCCGGAGCCCGCGGCGGCGCCTCTTGACGTTGTCTGGCGCCGGCTTCCCTCGCCTTTTGGGGCTCGTTGGGGTCGGATTGGGCGCGGGGTTTCGCCCCCGGCCCAGGCGGCAGCGGCACGCCACCATCGGCGAAGCCTCCGCCGCTCAGGGCCGCTGCGTCGAGATCGACCATCGCGGTCTTCACCGGAGCCGCCCCTTCGGCAGCGGCCTTGGCGGCCTCGTCGCCGCCCTCGCCCATCAGCTCGACCGCCTCGTCGTCCGCCCCCGCAGAAGCCTTGCCGTCGGCAGCCTCCCCTTCCGCCTTCTTCGGCGGCCGCGGCACCGCGCGGGCCGCCTCGACGCTGGCGTCGTCGGGGTTGGCGAGGTCCAAGACGTAGGAATTGCCCTCGCGAAAGCCCTTGACGTCCACGTCGCCGCCCACGGTGAGCACGACCGTCATGCCGGATTTGGTCTTTTCCGCCTCGGCGCCCCGCAGATATTTCGGCGGATCGACCTTAAGGCGGTTCAAATTCGCCTTTGCATAGCGTCCGAACGTAAGCGAAACCTTGCGCCCCTGCCGGCTGAGATTGGCGGTGACGAACTTGTTCCAGGCGAAGACGAGGCGGGTGAAGGTCGGCTGCTCGGCGACTTCGACCTCGAGCTTATAGGGGTCCTTCGCGTCCTCGCGCTGACGCGCCTCTTCCTGCACCTTGCGCTCGGCCTCCAGCGCTTTGAGCGAGAGCTCGCGCATCACGTGCTTGGGCAGCGACGGCGGCGCCCCGATCCAGCTCGGCGGCAACAGATCGATGAACAGCCTGTTACCTGCCTCCATGGCGTTGATGCGGAACGCCCGCTGCATGGCGAAGCGGAAGGCCCGCCCGTCGGGATCCCTGCGGGCTAGGGCGACGTAGTCGGGGATGCGCTCGGGCACCTCGCTCAGGTCGATATTGACCTGATCGTCGAAATTCAGAACCAGCACGTCGGAGGCGACTTCATTGGTGTAGCCGGGCATCGCCTTGAACTTGAATTCAAGCCGGGCGTAGCCGGTCTCGTTGCGCGCGTTGACGCTCGCCGTCGTTTCGGCCAATGCGGGCGAAATGACGGTGACGGCGAAAATCAGCGACAGCAGCGAAAACAGCGCCACCCAGGCCGCGAACTCGAACGCCGTGCGCAGCCGCGAGTCGCGTGGCTCGGCGGTCGCCGCGTGCGTTTCATGGGCAGCCAAGTTGGTCAAGACGCCGCTCCCCTCAAGCTGACGACACCGAAAACAAGGCTTCGAAAGACTCAGTCGATGCGCCGCATCAGGGTAGTAAATCGACGGTTAATGCGGGCTTAAGGACGGGGCCGGCGGAGCCGTTTTTCACCCCTTATCCACCGCCGATCTTGGGCAGGCCCTCAGGCCCTCCCTCGCCCGCCTCGGTGGCCTTGGCGAGCTCCGTGGTCAGGCGCCGCGCGGCGGCCGGGTCCATGGCGGCGAGAATCTTCGACATCGACTGCGGACGCATCTGCTGGACCATCGCCATCAGGATGTCGAGGTCCAGCCGGTTGAATATCTTGGCGGCGTCCTGCGGCTTCATGGTGGCATACATCTTCACCAGCCGCTTGTATTGGGCCTCGCGCTTGTCGTCCTGTTTTTCAAGCTGTTTCTCGATGCTCTTCTCAATCGACTTGAGCTCGTCGATGCGCGCCGAAACCCGCTTCTCCGCCGCCTTGAGCAAGTTCTCGCGCAGCTGCAGCTCCCGTTGGCGCTTGTCGAGCTCCTGCCGGCGCTGGCTCAGGCTTTGCAGCACTTCGAGCTGGGTTTTGGTCGCCCGCCCCGGCGTGAGGACGCCGGCCTGGTCGGAACCGGCCTCGCCGCCGCTGCGGTCGCCCGCCGGTGGCGCCGCAGCGCGGCTGGTGCTCCCGGCCGCGGCGGCGGTCTCCTTGCCGCTTCCGGTCGCATCGTTTCCGGTCTTGCCGGCCTTGTCCGCGCCACCGTCGGCCTCACCGCCCGAAGCCGCCTTCCTGGAAGCGGGTGCCGCCGCGGCGGGCTCGTTCCGCGCCACCGCCTGCGCCTTCGCGGGCGCCGCGCCCGAGAGCACGAAACCGCCGCTCAACATCAGCCCCGCGGTCTTGAGGACGAACAGGCAAAACGCCGCGAAGGCGACGAGTTGCAGCAGCCTCAGCGTTTTCATCAGGCCGCGTCCCTATCGCGGCCGGGATGGTCGAACTCGCCTTCGGTCGCGTTCAGCAGCCCCAGCCCCATCCGGCTCGCCTTGAGGCCGTGGACCGGCCGGCGCCGCTCCCGCCCGGCCTCGGGCGAAGAGGTCCGCACCTGCATCTGATTGAGGAGATTGAGCTTGGAGAAGACCTCTTCGCCCTTGGCGATGCCCTGGGCGAGGCGGGTCGAGAGATCGCGCGCGCTCTCCACATGGGCGGCCAGCATGTCCTCGGCGTTGTCGGCCGACTTCTGCAGCCCGGCTATGGCGTGCTCGGCATGGGCTGTGGCCGCGTTGAGCTCGCGGATGATCTCCTTGAGCTCCGATTGGTCCGAACGCAGGCGTTCAAGCTTGCGGTTGACCACCAGGCAATAACCGATGGTGACCGCCAGCAGCAGCGCCACCAAGGATTCAAACACAAATCCCAACGAATCCCCGCCCATGATCAAGCCGCCTCCTTCCTGCCGTTCGAACGCCGTCCCCTGCCCGCCTCGAGAGCGTCGCGGTCGCGCAGCCGCGAGCGGATCTCCATGGCGATGTGGTCTCCGGCGCGCCCCATGCCCGCGCTCAACAGCGGAATGCCCTCGCAGCGCAAGCTGACCGGGTCCTCCGGTCCGCAATTGAGAAGGATCGTTTCGCCGACCTTCCAATTCATCACCCTGCTGAGGGGCATGCTGATTTCGTCCAACACCGCCTCGAGCTCGATCCTGGTCTGATAGACCTCGTTGGCGAGATGGTTTTCCCAGATCCGGTCGCGGCCGAACTTCTCGCCCATGAAGCCCTGCAGCAGCAGCTCGCGGATCGGCTCCAGCGTGGCGTAGGGCAGAATCATCTCGACGCGCCCGCCTCGGTCCTCCATGTCGATGCGAAACTTGATCAGGATCGCGGCGTTGGCTTCGCGGGTGATGGCCGCGAACCGCGGATTGGTCTCGACCCGCTCCAGATCGAAATTGACCGGCGAGAGCGGCTGGAAGGCGAGCTCCGCGTCGTCCAGGATGACCTGGATCATGCGGCGCATCAGATTGGTCTCGATGGTCGTGTAGGGGCGCCCCTCGATGCGGGTTGCGGGCGTCCCGCGCCCCCCCAGCAGCACGTCGACGATCGAGTAGATCAGGTTCGATTCGACCGTCATCAGCGCGTAGTTGTCCCACTCCACCGCCTTGAAGACGGCGATCAGCGCCGGCAGGGGCACCGAGTTGAGATAGTCGCCGAAGCGCATGGTCGAAATGTTGTCGAGGCTGACCTCGACATTGTCCGAGGTGAAGTTGCGGATGCTGGTGGTGAGCAGGCGCACCAGCCGGTCGAACACGATCTCCAGCATCGGCAGCCGCTCGTAGGAGACCAGGCCCGAATTGATGATGGCGCGGATGCCGCTGGTGTCGGCAAGCGCGCGTTCGTCGAGATCGAAGCCGAGCAGACTGTCGATCTCGTCCTGATTGAGGATGCGCTCGCCGCCCCCCTTGGCGCTCTCGCCGCCATCGCCCTTTTCGGCGTCGTCGATCATCGCCGCCCACTGGGCCGCCACGTCCTCGTCCGCGCCGCCTTCGCCGCTTGGCTGGGCGGCGCCGTCGGCGGCAGCCTCGCCACCCGCATCGCCCTCCTTCCCGCCGCCTTCGCCGAAGGCGATGTCGGCGGCCGTGGAAGGCTCGTCGGCGACCGGCGGCAAATCGGCGGCGCCCGCTTGTGCGATTGTCTCGGTTTCGTCCGCCATGGCCGCGGGCCTCGATCCCTACTGGACGATGATTTCCTTGAAGAGAACGCGGGTGATCTTATGAGGGTGAACCTCCAGATTGACCCGTCGGAGCAGTTCTTCCTTGAGCTGATAGATCCCCGCCGACCCGTCGAGATCGGTGCTCCTCAGCTCGCGCAGGTAGAGCTGGAACATGTCGAGCACCCGCGGCATCACCGGCTCGAGCGCGGCGATCGCCTGCTGGTTTTCGGCCTCGAGCGAAACTTTGAGCTTGAGATATTGCGCGCGTTTTTCGGTCGAGCTCAGATTGACGACCATTTCCGGCAGATCGTAGTAGACGAGGTTCTTGGGACCGGCCGCGGTGCCGCCGCCGCCAAATCCCATCATGCCGCTGAGGAAATATCCGCCGCCAGCCAACAGCAGCGCCGGCAACGCCACCAGGAGCAGCGTCTTGCGTTGGAGCGGCCACAGCTTGAACCGGCCCGCCGCGGCGTTTCCCTCGCCGACTTCCGACTCCCGCGCGCCCTCCTCTTCCTCAAGAGCCTCGTCCTTTTCCGCCTCGTCGCTCATCTTCGCGGACTCCGTTTTTTCCAGATTCGTCCGGCTTCTGAGACGCGGGCAACGGGCCATGGGGCCGCCCCGCCGGTTCGCCAGTTTTAGGAGCTTTAGGGTTAACGATTGGTTGCCATGGCAGGCAATTCTTGCCGGGTCGTTTTTGCCCGACCGGCAAGCTCTGAGCGGGAAGTTTAGTTATAACGGACTGATATAAAATATGTTTTAGTCTGGCACGGCCCCTGCATCCGCTTCTCCGGTAGCCGCAGGGAACCGTTCTCCCATCCGTCTTGCGTTGCGGCAGGAACGCATCGACCAAGCCGGATAGGACCTATGGAAAACGCCCTGCTCGTGTCGCTTTCGCGGCAAAAGGCGCTGCAAACGCAAATGGACGTGATCGCCAACAACATGGCGAACATGAACACCGCCGGCTTCAAGAGCGACGGCGTGATGTTCGAGGAATATCTGATGCCGGTCGCGCGCATGTCCGACATGCGCGGCCAGGACACCAAGCTCTCCTTCGTCCAGGACGGCGGCCAATTCCGCAATTTCCGCGAAGGCTCCATCGCACAATCGGGCAACGAGCTCGACGTCGCGCTGTCCGGCGAGGGCTGGCTGGTGGTGCAGACCGAAGAGGGCGAGCGCTACACCAGGAACGGCGAGCTAAAGCTCAACGCCGACGGCCAGCTCGTCAGCAATGACGGCCACGCCGTGCTCGGCGAAGGCGGCGCGATCAGCTTCTCGCCCCAGGAAACGGGCATCGAGATCGCCACCGACGGAACCATTTCGACCTCGGCGGGCGCCAAGGACCGGTTGCGCGTCGTCCGCTTCGAGAATCCGAACGCGCTCGCCAAATACGGCTACACGCTCTTCCAGACCGACGAGAAGCCGCTGCCGGCGGAGGACGTGCGCGTCCTCCAGGGCATGGTCGAGCGCTCCAACGTCAATCCGATCCTGGAGATGACGCGCATGGTCGAGACCGTGCGCGCCTATACCGCCGTGGCGCGGTCGATCGACAGCGCGCAGGAGCTGCGCCGCAGCGCCATCGAACAGCTCGGCGATACCCGCGCCTAGGGTCGAGGCCAACAGTAGTCAGAATCACGAGGGAACGAGTGTCATGAAATCCTTGCAAGCCGCCGCCACCGGCATGATGGCGCAACAGCTCAATGTCGAGGTCATCTCCAACAACCTCGCCAACATGCGCACCACCGGCTTCAAGCGCGTGCGCGCCGAGTTCCAGGATCTGCTCTATCAGGATCTGCGCCGGGTAGGCTCCACCTCCTCCGACCAGGGAACCGTCGTGCCCACGGGCATCCAGGTCGGCTTCGGCGTCAAGACCGGCGCCACCTCCCGGGTGATGAGCCAGGGCAACATCACCAGCACGGAAAAGGAGCTGGACCTCGCGATCCGCGGCGAGGGCTTCTTCCAGGTGAGCCTGCCCAACGGCCAGACCGCCTACACCCGCGACGGCTCCTTCGAGCTCGACAACAACGGCAATCTCGTCACCCTCGACGGCTATCAGGTCGACCCCGGCATCACCATTCCCAACAACGCCATCTCCATCACAATCAACCGGGAAGGCACGGTGCAGGTTAAGCTCGACAACCAGACCGAGCCCCAGGAAGTCGGGCAAATCCAGCTCGCCCGCTTCGTCAACAAGTCGGGACTGGAGGCGATCGGCGACAACCTGTTCCTGGAGACCGCCTCGAGCGGCAGCGTCACCACGGGCAGCCCGGGGGATGAGGGGTTCGGCGACGTGCTGCAGAAGTTCCTCGAGGAGGCCAACGTCAACGCGGTCTCCGAGCTCACCGACCTGATCGCCGCCCAACGCGCCTACGAGATGAACGCCAAGGTGATCAGCGCCTCCGACGAGATGATGTCTGCGACCACGCAGGCGCTCAGGACCTAGGGCCCGAGGCGTGGGTGAAGCGATGACCGATCGGACCACACGAGGATTGGCGGCAATCGGGCTTCAGGCCCTCGCCCTGGTGCTTGCCTGCGCGCTCGCGCTCGCGGCCCTTGCCGGACGGGCGGTGGCGGCGGACGCCCCCTGGCTCAAGGAGCGCATCGAGGTGTTCGACGACCTGGTGCGTCTGGGCGACCTGTTCGAGAACGCGGGCGACGCCGCCAACATCGCGGTCTTCCGCTCGCCCGATCTTGGCACCGAGGGAACCGTCTCCAGCAGCCGCGTCGTCCTGTCGGCTAAGCAGCGCGGACTGGAATGGACCAATCCGGGCGGGATCGAGCGCATCATCGTGCGCCGGCCGAGCCGCCACATCACCCTGGAGCAAATCAGCGAGACGCTGGCCCGCAGAATCGCCCGCGAGCGCGGGCTCGACGAGACCGCCACCCTCGACGTCAAGCTCGAAGGCGGCGCCAAGTCGATCCACCTCAACCCCAAGGTGACCGAGCCCTTCGTGGTGCGCGAGCTCGACCTGCACCGGGACGGCACCTTTCGGGCGGTCACCGGCATCAAGGATTCCGATTTCGCGCGCCAGAGCTTCGTCTTCCACGGCACCGCCGTCGAAGCGGTCGAAATGCCGGCGCCGAATCGCACCGTCGAGCGCGGCGCGCTGATCACGGCGGCCGACCTCGAGACCATCCGCGTGCCCAAGAGCGCCTCCGCCGAGGGGCTCGCGACGGCGCCGGACGAGCTTCTCGGCATGGCCGCCAAGCGGCGGCTCCCCGCCGGTCAGCCGGTCCGCCGGTCTGACGTCGAGGCGCCCGTTCTGATCGAGCGCAACGCGGTCGTCACCGTGCTCTATCAGACACCCGGCATGGTGCTGAAGACCAGGGGGCGCGCCACCGCCGACGGCGCCCATGGCGAGACCATTCCGATCGTCAATCTGCAAACCAA
>CAYVYD010000108.1:0-7971 GCA_964454415.1 uncultured Hyphomicrobiaceae bacterium
CTGCCACAGCACCAAGGCGACGTGCCAGTTGGGCCGGCGCGGCCAGGCCGCGAGCAGGCGCCGCTCTCCCTCGCTCAAGGGGCCGGCCAGCAGCCGCTTCGCCTCTTCGTGGGTCCGCCGCAGCGCGGGATCGGTGGTGTCGGTCCTCCCCTCCATCACCGCGAACAGGCGGTCCGCCTCGCGCGCGGCCTCCTGGAACGGGCCGCCCGCGCCGCCGCGGTGAACCTTCAGCGCGGTCGAGATGAACACGTCGGCGACGCCGCTCAACTCGCCATAGACGCGGATCGCGACGACGTCGCAATCGCGCGCGCCGAGTTTTTCGTTGTGGCGGCGGATGTGCTGGATGATCAGTTGATGCAGCGCCCCCAACAGGCGGGGCGCCAGCCAGTCGACCGCGCCCGGCGCCTCGCATTGGGCAAGGCTCGCCTCCACCAGCGGCCGCAACTCGTCGGCGACGTGGTTTTTCGCGCGCGCCCTGTGAAGTATGCCGAACACCGAACCACCCCGATCCGCTCCATTATTGGAGTTGATCGGCCGCGCCGCAAGCGCGCCGTCGGCGGGACTGGAATCAGCGTCTTTTTAGGGGTTGGCCTCGGGCCGGGGACAACGGCCTAGGCGTTGCGGCAGTAAAGATCGTAGAGCAGCGACACCACTTGGGCCGCTTCGTCGCTGCCGATCGAATAGTAGATCGTGCGGCCGTCGCGCCGCGTGGCGACCAGGCCGTCGGCGCGCAGGCGCGCCAATTGCTGCGACACGCTGGGTTGGCGCAGGCCCATCAGCACTTCGAGTTCACCGACCGACCTTTCGCCCTCGACCAGAAGGCACAGGATCATGAGCCGCGTCTCGTGGCCCAGCGCCTTGAGCAGGTCGCGCGCCGCGCGCGCGTGCTCCTGCATGTCGCCCATATTGTCGTTGGCAGCTCTTTCGGTCGCGATAGCCATGTCCGTGTCCGTCACAATCGCTGGATTCAGCCCGATGTGGCAGCCCCACCCATGTGGATGAAATCTACCATATCACGATAGTCCATACATGATACATAATGAATATATGCCTATATACGTATAGCCTCGTCCGGCTTGGGCTGGCAAGCCGAAGCTCTCCCGGGAACGGCGGGCACGGAAGGACCGAAGAGGGATGATTTCGAGGCGGGAATTTCTGCAAGCCGCCGTCGCCACCGGCGCGGTCGCCGCCGTTTCGGGCTTGGGTCCCTTGTCGCGCCTGGCCGCGGCCCAGGCGATGACCCAGGCGCAACTGCTCGATTTCGAGGCCCTGGGCAACGTCACCCTGGTCCATCTGACCGACCTCCACGCCCAGCTCATGCCGCTCTATTTCCGCGAGCCGTCGATGAACATCGGCGTCGGCGATTCGGCCGGACGGCCGCCCCACGTCACCGGCGCCGACTTCCTCGAGCGCTTCTCGATTTCCCCCGGCACGCCGCTCGCCTACGCCCTGACGTCGGAGGATTTCACCGCGCTCGCCAAGGCCTATGGCGCGATGGGCGGGATCGACCGCATCGCCACAATCGTCAAGGCGATCAGGGCCGAGCGCGGGCCCAACATGCTTCTGCTCGACGGCGGCGACAGCTGGCAGGGAAGCTACACGGCCAACAAGACCAAGGGCGCCGACATGATCGCGGTCATGAACGCGCTCGAGCCCGACGCCATGACCGGCCACTGGGAGTTCACCTACGGCACCGAGCGCGTCAAGCAGGCCATCGCCGCCCTCCCCTATCCGTTCCTCGGCGGCAACATCTTCGACGATCGGTGGCAGGAGCCCGCCTTCCCCTCGACCGCCTTCTTCGAGCGCGGCGGCGTCAAGATCGCCGTCATCGGCCAGGCCTATCCCTACACGCCGATCTCCAATCCGCGCTGGATGATCCCCGGCTGGTCCTTCGGCATCCGCGAGGGAGAGCTGCGCAACAACGTGGCGGCCGCGCGCAAGCAGGGCGCCGGGCTCGTCGTGCTGCTCTCCCACAACGGCTTCGACGTCGACCGCAAGCTCGCCGCCCGCGTCGAGGGCATCGACGTGCTGCTGAGCGGCCACACCCACGACGCCCTTCCCCGGCCGGTCAAGGTAGGCGACACGCTGATCGTCGCCTCCGGCTCCAACGGCAAGTTCGTCTCGCGCCTCGACCTAGACGTCGGCAAGGAGGGCGTGAAGGATTACCGCTACCGGCTGATCCCCGTCTTTTCCGACGTCATCGCGCCGGACCGCGGCATGGCCAAGCTGGTCGCCCGGCAGCGCGCGCCCTTCGCCGCCGAGCTCGCCCGCGTCGTCGGCACCACCCGGTCGCTGCTCTACCGGCGCGGCAACCTCAACGGCACCTTCGACGACCTGATCTGCCAGGCGCTGCTCCAGGAGCGCGACGCCCAGATCGCGCTCTCGCCCGGGTTCCGTTGGGGACCGTCGCTGCTGCCCGGCGCCCCGATCACCGTCGAGCACATCTTCAACATGACCGCGATCACCTATCCCGAGGCCTACCGGACCGAGATGACCGGCGCCGGCCTCAAGGCGGTGCTCGAGGACGTCGCCGACAACCTCTTCAATCCCGATCCCTATTACCAGCAGGGCGGCGACATGGTGCGCGTCGGCGGCCTCGGCTACCGCATCGACCCCAAGGCGGCGATGGGCAAGCGCGTCTCGGCAATGACCCTGCTCGAGAGCGGCGCGCCGGTCGAGGCGAGCCGCTCCTACCGCGTCGCCGGCTGGGCGAGCGTCAACGAGGGCACCGAGGGGCCGCCGATCTGGGACGTGGTCGAGCGCTACGTGGCGGCGGCCGGCAGCGTCACCGTCACGCCCAACGCGAGGGTCGAGGTTGTCGGCTGACCCGCCCCTCAGCTCGCCCCCTGGCCCTTCGCCGTTGCGTTCACCAGGCACGCCATGTTGCCGTAGGGGTGCTTGTTCTCGTGCATCAGTTGATGCGCGTGTCCGATCTCGTCGAAGGAGTAGACGCCCGAGAGGCAGGGGTCGACCTTGCGCGCGATCACCAGCTCGTTGACCGCCTTGGCCTGCTCGTCATTGGCGAGATGCGAGCCCTGGAAGCGCTTCTGCATCATCCAGTGATAGCGCAGGTCCATGGTGACGTTGTAGCCGGTGGTGCCGGCGCAGATCACGACCATGCCGCCGATGTCGCAGACGAAGTCCGAGGTCGGCAGCGTCGCCTCGCCCGGATGCTCGAACACGATCTTCGGGCTCTTGCGCTCGCCGACCGCGTCCCAGACCGCCTTGCCGAAGCCGCGCGCGCCCTTGATCCAGGCGCCCCATTCCTGGGAGCTGGTGTCGGGCATCTTGCCCCAGTGGTCGAACTCCTTGCGGTTGATGACGCCGACCGCGCCGTGGTCGAGGCAGAACTGCCGCTTGTCCTCGTCCGAGATCACCGCGACCGCCTTGCCGCCCTGGGCGGTGGCGATCTGCATGGCGAGCGAGCCGAGCCCGCCGGCCGCGCCCCAGACCAGCACCACGTCGCCCTCCTCGACCGTGTTCGGCGGCCAGCCCATCAGCATCCGGTAGGCGGTCGAGGCGCACAGCAGATAGCACCCCGCCTCTTCCCAGGTCAGGTGCTTGGGCTTGGGCTGGCACTGATGCGACTGGGCCTTGGCGAACTGGCAGTAGGACCCGTAATTGGTCTGATAGCCCCAGATCCGCACGCTGGGCGCCAGCATCGGGTCGCGCCCCGAAAGCACCCAGGGATCCTCTGGCTCCCACCAGCCCGAATGGATCACCACCTCGTCGCCCACCTTGACGCTGGTCACGTCCTTGCCGACCGCCCAGACGATGCCCGAGCAGTCCGAGCCCCCGGCGTGGAAATCCTCCGGCTCGCCCTTCTTCTGGCGGTCGGCGATGACGTCGACCGGATAGCCCAGCGCCGCCCACACATTGTTGTAGTTGATGCCGGTGGCCATCACGTAGACCAGCACGTCGAGGGGGCCGATCTCGGGAACCGGGATGACCTCGCGCCGCCAGGCTTTCTCCGGCTCGCCGAAGCGGTCTTGACGCACCGCGAAGGCGTGCATGTTTTTCGGAACCACGCCCAATTCGGGCATCTCGCCGAGATCGAGAATCTCTGGCCTGGAGCTCGACTCTTGCATCAATTTTTCTCCAACGCTGTGTGCACGCCATCGTCACGGGCGGCCGGGATCTCCCTTGGCGGAAACCGGCAACCGAGAGTCCAATTCGCATCTGTATCGGACATGCGATTATGAGATGACGAAGTTGATTTGTTCAACGGCGCCGGGCACGGCAATGCGCGCCGCCGGCCGAGGCCGCCTGCCGATCGCAGGTCGGCTGGATAAGTATGACTAACTGCGTCCGACCGCAACCGGCTTTATTGCCCGGCGGGCGTTTTGCGCTTGGCGCTGGCGATCGGCGGGATCGATTTGAGGTAGGCGGCGATCGCCCGGCGGTCGGCGTCGCCGAGCCGCGCCAAGTTTTCCTGTACCTTGGTCATGCTGCCGCCCAGCACGTCGAAGTCGGGCGTGAATCCGGTCTTCAGCGCGTAGGCGATGTCGCTCTCGCTCCAATCGGCGATGCCGGTCCTGTCGGGGGTGATGTTGGGCACGCGGCCCTTGCCGTCCGGCTCCGGCGCGCCGGAAAGCGCGCGCGCGGCGATCGGCCCGCCCCAGCGGTCGCGGGGCGTGTGGCATTCGCCGCAATGGCCGGGTCCCTCGGCCAGATAGGCGCCGCGGTTGATCTCCTCGCCGTTGGCGGGGTCCGGGGCGAAGGAGCTGCCCTCGAGATAGACGAGCTTCCACAGGCCGATGCCCCGGCGCAGCGAATAGGGAAAGGCGAGCTCGTGGCCGTGGTTCGGCGCGCGCACTGGCGGAAGGGTGTCCATATAGGCCTTGAGGTCACGCACGTCCTTAAGGCTCATGCGCTGATAGGAGGTATAGGGAAACACCGGATAATAGTGCCGCCCCTCGGGCGAGACGCCGCGCAGCATGGCGTTGACGAAGTCGATCTCGCGCCACCCCCCGATCCCGGTTTCCTTATCGGGCGAGATGTTGGGGGCGTAGAAGGTGCCGAACGGGGTGCGCAGGCAGCGCCCGCCGGCAAGCTCGCGCCGGTCGCCGCCCTTGGGGTCGTCGCACTTGCCGCTCGCCGCGGGCGCCGTGTGACAGGCGGCGCACCCGCCGGCGTTGAACATCGTCTCGCCGTTGACGTGATCGGGCTTGTAGGGGGTGAGCGCGCGCTCGGGTATCGCCCGCGGGCTGGCGAGGATCAGCAAGATGCCGGCGCCGATCAGAACGGCGCCCGCCGCCGTCCAGACCAGTCCGCCCCGTTTCGCGCTCTTGGACACGATATCGCCGCCGCGCGCCGCGCCTCAGTGCTTGTCCTTCTCGACCCGGTAGCCGTCGTGGCAGCCCTTGCAGGCCTTGAAGACGCTCTCGAAGGCGACGGCGAATTGCCCCGGGCCCTTGGTGGCCGCCTCGGCGGCGGCGGCGCTGGCCAGCTTGAGCTTGTCGGCGGCGACCAGGAAACCGTCCATGTCGGTCCAGATCTTGGGCGAGGCCTCCGATTCGACCTCTTGATCGGAATCGGTCCCCTTCGGGAACATCTTGACGAATTTGTCGGGCACCTCGTGGATGGACATCATCGCGGCCTTCGCAATTTCCGCGTTGTAGGGCAACTCGCCCTTGGTTAACTGGCTGCCCAGCTTGGCGTTCTTGCCCGACACGTTCTTCATCAGCGCCCGGCGCGCCTTGACGGGATCGTCCTTGGCCATGGCGCCGGTCGCCGCCAGCGCCAGACCTGCTCCCAACAACGTCAATTTGATGAATCCCTTCATGCTCGTCTCCCTAGAATTTCTGCCCCCGCTGCGGATCGGCTGTGGCGAATGAAGGAAAGCCCGGGGGTCGATCCCGCCCGGGCTTGGTCCTGCGCAGCGCTTGCCTTGGGCGTCAGCCCCTGGATCCTTGCTGGATCATGTGCTTGAGCAGCGGCTGGGTCGCCTGGCCGTCGACCAGCAGGTTGTTGTCCTCCTGGTACATGGTGATGGCGTTCGCCGTGCCGCGCCCATATTGCCCGTCGATCGGGCCCGGGTCGTAGCCGAGCCTGACCAGCTCGCGCTGAATATCGTGAACCGTCCTCGAATAGCTGGGCCCCGGCGCGTAGCGCGGCGGCGGAGCGGCGTGATAGACGGGCTCGGGCGGTGGCTCGTAACGTTCGCGGTTGCTCTTCTCGATGCCGCCCACCACGGCGCCGGCCGCGCCGCCGATCAACGCGCCCTTGCCGGCGCCCTTGCCGCCGCCGGTGATGGCGCCGATGCCCGCGCCGATCAGCGCGCCCTGGACGCCGCGCTCGATGACCTGCGCCGAAGCGCCCGCCGCCGAGACCAGCATCAAAACCGCCGACAACAGCACGACCGGGGCGAGCCCGGTCAAATACCGAACCGGTAAGTTGTCTGTATGCGTCATCTGTTTCTTCCTCGAATGATCCTCGGACGCCGCGTCCGGGGTCTGTTCGTTCAAACCAAACCCTTTTTGGGGCACGCGCCTTGCAAATCGGCCGTGATTCTACGGCGAAGCTCGGGGCAGCGCAACTGATCGCTCGGCCCTTTCCCCGGACCGCCGGCCCCAATCAGGCCCGGCGGACCTGCCGTGCCGGGAAATTCCGCGTCGGGTCCCATTGCAGCCGATCAATGTGGCGTGCCGATGGCCCGGTTTCGATGCACCGGAAGGCGCCCGCCCGACCGCTCAGGGCATGGGGATATCGGGGAATTTGGTCGCCACCGCGTAGCCCCGCTTGACCGCCTCGCGCTCCGCGATCTCAAGGTACCAGCGCAGCACGTTGGGATAGTCGTGAAGATCGATCCTTTGCCATTCGTATCGCGAGACCCACGGCCAGATGGCGATGTCGGCGATCGAATAGCCGCCCGCCACGTAGACGGCCTCGCCGAGGCGCCGATCGAGCACCCGGTAGAGCCGGTCCGCCTCGTTGAGAAACCGTTCCTCCGCGTAGGGCGCCTTGCCCGGATTGAAGTGGACGAAGTGGTGCACCTGGCCGAGAAACGGCCCCGGTCCCCCCATCTGCCACATCAGCCACTCCACCACCCGCCACTTGGCCTCGCCCCGCCGCGGCCACAGCCGGCCCGTCTTGTCGGCGAGATACATCAGGATGGCGCCTGATTCCATCAGGTGGATGCCGGTCTCGTGATCGACGATGGCCGGGATCTTGCCGTTGGGCGAGATCTTGAGGAATTCCGGGTCGAACTGCTCGTCCTCGAGGATGTTGACGACATGCGGCGTGTAGTCGAGCCCCACCTCCTCGAGCATGATGGTGATCTTGCGCCCGTTGGGCGTGCCGAAGGTGTAAAGGTCGATCATGGCGGCTCCTTGCTTGGCGGCGCGGCACTTTAGGCATGACAGACGCCGCGGACAACGCCGCCGCCGGCGTTGACCTCCGCGCCCTTCTCGCCCATCCATGTTCCATGGGGCACCAGCCGATTCCCCGCGGTGAGCCGTCCTTCGCGCGCTACGCCGTTTATTGGGCGCCCGAGGAGACCACGGCGCTGGCGCGCTTCGGCGCGCGCTGGCTCGGCGCTCCGGCCGAGGCCGCGAGCGCCCTCGGCCTCGAGGCGGCGGAGGTCGAGGCCGCGACCGCCGAACCCGCGCGCTACGGCTTCCACGGCACCCTGCTCGCGCCCTTCCGCCTCAAGCGGGGCGTGGACGGCAAGGCGCTCGGCGCCCATCTCGAACGCTTCGCCGCCGCCCGCCCGCCGATCCGTCTCTCACCCCTGAAGATCGAGCGGATCGGCTCCTTCCTGGCGCTGGTGCCGGGCGCCCGCGAAGCCAAGATCCGCGCCCTCCACATCCAGTGCCTGTTCGCCTTCGAGCGGTTTCGCGGGCCGTCCACGCCCAAGGAGCAGACCCGCCGGGAGGCGGGCGCCGGCGAAACCACCGAGAAGCTCCTCCTCGCCCAATGGGGCTACGCCCACGTGCTCCACCTCTTCCGCTTCCACCTCACGCTGACCGG
>CAYVYD010000109.1:0-7911 GCA_964454415.1 uncultured Hyphomicrobiaceae bacterium
CGTCGGTTTTCATGCAGCATGACTGCCCCGACGGCCAGGAATGGAGCGAGGAGCAGCAAGCCTGCGTTCCGGAAAAGCCGCGGGGATCGTTCTGATCGTTGACGACGCCGGCGCGGGGGCCGACCCGCGGGTGGACCATCGCGCCGCCTGGGCCGGTTTGGGTGCCGCGCTCACCGCGCTGATGGGCGCGCTGGCGCTGCTCTCGCCCCAGTTCGGTTACGCCCACCGGGTCCACGACATGCCGATCTTCGCGGCCGTCGCCATCCTCGTCGCCGCCGGCGCCCTCTACCTCGCCCTCCCCCGCCTGATCCGCGCGACGCCCGCGGCCGCTGGCAACGGCAGCCCGCTGCTCATCTTCGTCGCCACCGGCGGTCTCCTCATGCGCCTCGTTCTCCTCCCCAGCACGGCGGTGCTGGAGGACGACTATCAGCGCTATCTCTGGGACGGCGCCCAGACCGCCCACGGCCTTAATCCTTATGCCACGGCACCGGAGGCGGCCAAGGCTGCCGATCCCGACGCGAGCGCGCTTGGAAGGCTCGCGCGGCAATCGGGCGTGGTGCTGGACCGCGTCAATCACCCACACCTCAAGACGCTCTATCCGCCGCTCGCCGAGGCCGCCTTCGCGCTCGCCCATTGGCTCGCCCCCTGGAGCCTTTCGGCCTGGCGCCTCCTTTGCCTCGCTTGCGACGCCGCCACGTTCCTGCTCCTGCTGCTGCTGTTGCGCGAAGCAGGCCGGCCGGCCGCCTGGGCGGCGCTCTATTGGTGGAATCCCCTCGCCGCCAAGGAGGTCGTCAACTCCGCCCACATGGACGTGCTGTTGCTGCCGCTGATCCTGGGAGCGCTGCTGCTGGCCGTCCGCGCGCGCCCCTTCTCCGCCACCGCCCTGCTGGTAGCGGGCGCCGGGGTCAAGCTGTGGCCGGCGCTGCTGCTGCCGCTGATCTGGCGCCCCCTCGCCGCGCGGCCCTTTGCGCTCGCCCCCCTTCTCTTCGCCAGCCTGGCGGCGGCGGGTCTCATCGCCTGGCCGATGGTCGCGGGCGGGCTCGGCCCGGACTCGGGGCTCATCGCCTATGCCCGGGACTGGACCACCAACAGCGCTTTTTTTCCCCGCTTCCAGGCGCTGATCGCCGCGTTGATGGACTGGGCGCAGATCGCCGCTCCCTCCCCCGCCGTCGCCGCACGCGCGCTGATCGGCGCGGTACTGGCGGCACTGGCGCTGGCGCTCGCCTGCAAACCGCTCGAAGGCCCGCGCGACCTGGTCACCCGCGCCGCGTTCCTGGTCGCCGCCCTGATTCTGCTGATGCCCGCCCAGTTCCCCTGGTACTATCTCTGGCTGATGCCGTTTCTTCCCTTCGCCCCCCTTTACGGACTTCTGGTCTTGACCCTCACCCTGCCGCTCTACTACGCCGCCTTTCACTTCGTCGCGCGCGACACCTACGGCGTCTATGGCGACGGCCTCGTCTGGGTCGTCTGGCTGCCGGCCTGGGTGCTGCTCGCCGCCGAGGGTGCCCCCCGCTTGGCGCGGCCGCGGCCGGCGGCGCGGAGCTGAGCCATGCGCGAAGGCGCGAGCGTGGGCGTTGTCATCCCGGCGTTGGACGAGGAACGGTCCATCGGCGAGGTGATCGCCGAGATCCCGGCCTGGGTCGACCGCGTGGTGGTGGTCGACAACGGCTCGCGCGACCGCACAGCGGAGGTCGCCCGCGCCGCCGGCGCGGTGGTGCTGAAGGAGGCCGAGCGCGGCTACGGCGCCGCCTGCCAGCGCGGCATCCGCGCGCTCGGCGATGCGCGGGTGATCGTCTTTCTCGACGGCGACCATTCCGACCACCCCGACGAGATGGCGAAGCTGGTGGACCCGATCGTCGCGGGCGAATGCCGCTTCGTGCTGGGGGCGCGGCGCGGCGCCGGCGTGCGTCCCGGCGCGCTGACCCCGCAGCAGCGCTTCGGCAACTGGCTCGCCTGCCGTCTGATGCGCCTGCTGTGGGGCACCGACTACGCCGATCTGGGCCCCTTCCGAGCGATCGAGTCCGAAGCGCTCGCGGCCCTCGCCATGGCCGACCGCAATTACGGCTGGACCATCGAGATGCAGATCAAGGCGGCCCTTGCCGGGCTCGCCACCCGCGAGGTCGAGGTGGGCTACCGGCCGCGCATCGGCCGCTCCAAGGTCTCCGGCACCCTGAAGGGCACGGTGATGGCGGGCGTCAAGATCCTAGGGCTCATCGCCCGCTTCGCCGCCACCCACGGCCCGCGCAGGGCCCGCACCGCCTGAGGCGGCCTGCGACCCGCTCGCGGGCCATTTGAGCGCGCGGATGCCGGCCCAGCGCCCGGCGAAGGGGATGAAGGCCCTGATATAGGTGAGGTAGACGGTGCCGCCGTTGGCCGAGACCCCCCACACCCCGCGCTTGTTCCGCGGCTCGCCGAAGCCACCCACGAGCCGCGGATGGGCCGGGTCGGCGACGTCGACGATCCGCAATTCGCTGTCGCCCGCCGACAGCAGAACGGCGTTGCGCGCCTTGTCGAGGACGAGCTGGTTCACGTGCCCCGGCGAGTTGAACCAGATATTGGTCGCCTTGTCGCACCCCCACGGGTTCCACCAGCCGAGTTGGCGGATGGCGGCGGGATCGGCGACGTCCAGGATCTCGAGACCGCAATAATCGAGCGCCACATAAGCGCGCGGCCCGTCGAGCACGACGTTGTTGTAGGCTTGTTGCTTGGCGAGCATGGCGCCGTTGATGTAGCGGCCGATCTCGCGCGGCCGCCGCTTGTTGGCCACGTCGATCACCCGCAGGCCGCCGGCGTCGTCGGCCACGTAGAGCCGGTCGCCCGCCAGCGCCAGCCCCCGCACATTGGGATGCTGGACGCGGCCCGGATCGCGGCGCGGGAACTGGATGTCGGGAAGGAGCCGCGCGGTCTCGGTGATCCGCGTCTCGTCGGAGACGTCGAAGACGATCACCCCCGCCGACATCGCCGCCAAATAGGCGAAACGCCCGTCGGTGGCGACGGCGGCGGCGCCGCGCAGCAACTTGATCGAGCGCCACTTGGCGGTAACGCGGGGGTGGTCCGGCGTCGCGACGTCGACGATCGCGAGCCCGGCCTCGGCACCGCGCGCATTGAAGAAATTGCCGAGCGCCACATAGAGACGGTCGCCCGCCTTGACCAGATTCATCACCTCCATGCCGCCGAAGCCGGGCGGCGGCAGTTGCGTTGCCTTGACCGGCCGGCCCCGCCCTTCCGGCGTCTTCAGCACCAGCAGCCCGCCATTCTTGGTGGCGGCGTAGAGGTAGGGCCGGCGCCCGTCCGCCACCGTCGTCTGCGGCAAAGTGCCGGGCGTTGCGTAGTCCCACAGCATCTCGGGATCTCCCCGGGCCGCGGGCGCGGCCGAACCGGAACCGCAAGCGCAAAGGACCGCCGCGCCGAGGATACCGATCAACGCCAGCAAAATCGGATGTGATGATTGCATGGGACGAGGTCTCCCCGGGGCAATCGCCGCCTCGCTTCCGCCAGCAAGGATTGAACGGCCGGCGTGGCCGTTTTGTGGCGTTTGGGCTCGGGGCAAGGGGGAGATGGTACCGCTGCCTGGAATCGAACCAGGGACCTCTAGATCCACAATCTAGCGCTCTAACCAGCTGAGCTACAGCGGCACAATCGCGTCGTCGGACCGGCGAGTGCCGCGGACCGGCGCCAAATTAAGCGCAACGGTGCGATGTTGCAACCAGCGGTAATCGGCAGACGGGGCGTCCATTGCGGGCGGCGCCGAACGAAAACGGCCCGGAGCGGGAGGTGCTCCGGGCCGGACGCTTCGCGACATCGCTAGACGCATTTGGGCGGACAACGCCGACTGAGAGATCCGTTACGCGACGAACAAACCTGCTTGGCGATTGGCCGAAGAAATCGTTAGCCGACGCTCATCGCCGACATCGAGTGCGCCACATGCGCCTTGAACGGCGCCGCGGTGCTCGTGGCAACCTCGGCGGAGAGCTCGCGCACCTCCTGGGCCTGGGTGGTCATCGTCTCGAACTGCTTGCGCATGAACGCCACCTGCAGCTCCATGAACCGGCTCAGCGTATCGGCGCCGGCCAGCTCCTTGGCCAAATCGAATCCCAGGTTCAGGTTACTTTGGGTGATATCGATGACCTTGCGGTTGAGCGCGATCGCGCCTTCGCCGGCGCGCTCGATGGTGACCTCCAGCATGCTGACGGCCTCGTCCATCGACTCACGGGCGCGTTCATAGGCCACGCGGTTCTGGGCAATCATGGTTTCGGCGAGCGCCTGCACCGACGACGGCACCGCCGTCATGGGGTCGTCCGCGCCGGCCGCCGTGGGAATCTTCACCTCGACCTCCGCCTCGGTCTCCGGCGCCGCGCCATTGGGTTTCATCGGCGTCACGTTGTAGGTCTCGGACATG
Organism: uncultured Hyphomicrobiaceae bacterium; assembly: GCA_964454415.1. Taxonomy (GTDB): domain Bacteria; phylum Pseudomonadota; class Alphaproteobacteria; order Rhizobiales; family Methyloligellaceae; genus JAJFHN01. The sequence continues at coordinate 4,400 of CAYVYD010000109.1, forward strand.
TCATCCACCTCTCGACAGTTCCTGCCCCAGCGGTGTTTGTCTGCGGCCGGAGCACCACGAAGTTCGACGTTTGGCCACGACTATAGATCGGTATATATTGCAATGCAATAAAATTATTGCAACGCACAAAAATTGTGCGTATGCCCGGCTTGTGGACGGTTTGTGGAAATCGCGCTATGCACGGGATCGGGATATGCCGGCGGGCCGCCCTCCCGGACCGGCGACATGGCTCGAAAGCAGGTGTCCGAAGGCCGGACCGGCGGGGAACGGGAGAGCGCGCGCGTCGGTCCCCGGCGTTACAGACCATGAGGACCGACCGGAATTGCCCCAAAGCCCCCAGGATCAAGAGGCATTGCAGGAGATCGCGCGGCTGATCGCCGAAAAGGACGGCGACGGCGCGGACGGCGACCCGGCGCCGCGTGAGGCGGCGGGCGAAAAGGGCATCCCCGGTGGAACCGGGAATGCGCTGGACGCCTCGCTGCTGGGCCGGCTGTTCGAAAGCATCCCCGCCGCGGTCGCCATCTTGTCCCAGGGCAAGCTGGTTCGCGCCAATGACAACTTCGCCATGGCCTTCGGCTTCAAATCGGCCGCCGAGCTGATCGAGGCGGGCGGCATGGCGCGCATCCTCTCAGAGGCAGGCGCGGAGCTGCTGTCGCCCGCGCGGGAGCCCACCGGCGGCGGCCCCGGGGGGGCGCGATTCACCCTGGAGGCCAGCACCAAGAGCGGCCGCAAACTCGAAGTGCCCGCAATCCTCCACCGCGACTCGAGTGGCACCGACCTCCTCGTCCTGCGTCCCCTGGACGGTCCCGGCGAAACGCCGCTGCCCGCGCCGGCCGCCGCCGCCAAGGAGCCCCCCCGCGCGTCCCGGGAAACCGAGGCGAATGAGCCGCCGTCCGCCGAAGCGCGGTCCAAGGCGCCGCTCCCCGCCAACGACGGCGCCATCGAGCTCTTGGCCAAGGTGAGCCACGAGGTGCGCACCCCCCTGAACTCGATCATCGGCTTCGCCGAGTTGATGAAGGAGGAGCGCTTCGGACCGCTCGGCCACGCCAAGTACCGCAGCTACGCCGAGGACATCGTCGAGAGCGGGCAATACGCGCTTGGCATCATCAACGACCTGCTCGATCTCTCCAAGATCCGGACCGGCAATTTCGAGTTGAACTTCACCGCCGTCGACGCCAACGACGTGATCGAGGACTGCGTCCATCTGATCGAGCACCAGGCCCGCCGCGAGCGCGTCGTGCTGCGCGTCGCGCTCGAAGACGGCGTGCCGCAGATATTGGCCGACCGGCGCAGCCTGAAACAGATCCTGCTCAACCTGCTCTCCAACGCCGTCAAATTCACCGCCGCGGGCGGTCAGGTGATCGTCTCGTCCTCGGGCGAAGCCGACGGTGCGGTCGTGCTGCGGGTGCGCGACACAGGCGTCGGCATGTCGAAGAGCGACATAGCGCAGGCCATGAAGCCGTTTCAGCAGCTCGACACCGCGCCGCGCCAGCAGACCGGCACCGGGCTCGGCCTGCCGCTCACCAAGGCGCTCGCCGAGGCCAACCGCGCCGAGATGCGAATCGAGAGCGCCCGCCGCGTCGGCACCAGCATCGACATCCGCTTTCCGCCCGATCGCGTCCTGAAGCCCTAACCCTGGAGATCGGCGCGCCGCGGGCGCGAACGCCGCCACGATCGGCGCCAGATCGCGGGCGTGGTCCCAGGCGCCCTCGAGGCGGCTCAGCCCCAGCCGCACGACGACCAGTTGGCGCGAGGGGATCACCGCCACGATCTGTTGCTCGTGGCCCAGCATGTAATAGGCGTCCGGCGGCATCGGCGGCTCCCCCAGACCGGCCGAGTCCGGCAGCTTCAGCCAGACCGCTGCCCCGTAGCGCCCGTCCGGCGCGCCCGGCGTGGGCCGCAGCAGATAATCGCGCCACCCTTGGGGCAGGATCCGCTTGCCCCGCCACACGCCGTCGTCGAGCAAGAGCTGGCCCAGCCGCGCCCAGTCGCGCGCGCTCGCATACATGAAGGACGAGGCGACGAAGCCGCCCGAGGCGTCCGTCTCCATCACCGCGCTTTCCATGCCGAGGGGCTCGAACGGCAGCTCGCGCGGCAGGCGGGCGTAGTCGATGCGCCCCTTGAGGCGTTTGCGCAACGCTCCGGCGGCGATGTTGACCGATCCGCTCGAATACTGCCAGTGGGTGCCGGGCGGGTGGAGAAGCGGTTTCGCCGCGGCGAAGGCGGCGGCGTCAGGCGCGGTGAAGAGCATCGTCACCACGTCGCTCAGCTCGTCGTCGTAGTCCTCGCCGAAGGCAAGCCCGCTCGAGCCGCGCAGCAGCTCATCGAGGGTGATCGCGGCGCGCCCGTCTCCCGGTTTGCGCCACCGCGCCATTAGCTCATCATCACCGACGGCGACCAGCCCCCTTTGGACCAGGGCGCCGACGACGAGCGAGAAGGTGCTTTTCGTCATCGACCAGCCGAGCAGAGGCATCGCCGCGTCGAAGCCTTCGGCGTAGCGCTCGGTGGCGATCCGTCCGCGGTGGACCACCACCAGCGCGCGGGTGCGTCTCAAGCGCGCCGGATCGGGCTCGGCGAAGGCGGCGGCGGCGGCGGCCCGCAGGGCATCGCGGTCGACGCCGTCAACGCCCTCCCCGGACTGACCGGCGGGATTCACGGGCCATGGCGATACGGGGGACGCCGGCGGCGCTGGTGGCGCGGCGGCGCGGTCCAACGGCCGGCCATGGCTCAGCGTGCAGCCCAGACCTTCCCGGTAGACCGCCCGATGAGCGGCGAGGCCCGGCAGCGACGCGCTCACGCTGCGGCCGGCGCGGTCTATGTCATAGCCAAACAGGGCAAGCATCTGATACCCGTCGGCGCTCAAGTCCTCGGCCAGCACCCGCGCGGGTTCCCGTCCTGAAACGAACACCGACGAACACAGGATCTTCGCCTTGTAGCCCGCCCCCGCCTCGGCCACGGCCGGCAACAGCGGCGCACCCAGCACCAATGCCGCGAGCGCGGCCGCGGCCGTGATTCCGACGATAAATCTTCTCAAGGTCTTGCCCGATCCCGGCCGGTCGACCGCACCGGCCGCTGCTCTAATCTCGGTTTTACAAACACATTAATGAATTCATTTCCAGAAAAACTTAGATTATTATTTAGTAATTTCAGTTTAGAATGATTTTAAACACGAAATCGTGAATTTAGAACTGTTTCAATAATCTGATTACTGTTGACACAACATGGCGTAGCCGCTTAGTTCGCGGTCAATAACGGTCGCCGGGGCCGGCGCCTCGATCCTCGAATCGAACCGATGCGGCGGCTGCCCTGCCTCGACCGGAACGCTATCAATCCAAGGAGCGTCCCATGTCCGCGATGCGTTCGCGTCATCTAACCCCATTTAAAATTCTGGTCATCCTGGCGTTGGGTCTGATCACCTCGGCCTCGGGCGGGGAGGACGAGCGGGCCGAGTCGGACACCCCCGGCACCGGTCCGAACGAGGTGAACATCTATTCCTACCGGCAGCCCTATCT